>NZ_LXYF01000074.1:0-125550 GCF_002894065.1 Sphingobium sp. SA916 | reverse complement strand
CGCCGGCCATCGGATTTCCTTCTAGAGCAGATTCCGATCCGATTGCATCGGCTCGACTGCTCTAAGTTTTTGTTTTGTCGCGTTTTCCGAGTCAGCAGATGATTCCATCTGCTTGGAAAACGCTCTAGGTGACCGCTCCGGCCCGCTCCCACCCGGCCACCCAAGGGCAGTATCCTATGGGTGGCCGGGTGGGGAAGCGGGCCGGAGCTGAACGGTTTCAGCCTCGCTGAAACCGCAAAAAACGTCAATCCGCGAAGGGATCGCGGACGAGGATGGTGTCCTCGCGCTCGGGGCTGGTGGAGACGAGCGTGACCGGGCAGCCGATCAGTTCCTCGATCCGCCGGATATATTTGATCGCCTGGGCAGGCAGTTCGGCCCAACTGCGGGCGCCCGCCGTGGTGTCCTGCCAGCCTTCGATCGTCTCATAGACCGGTTCCGCCTTGGCCTGGTCCTGCGCATGGGCGGGCAGATAGTCGAAGCTCTGGTCACCGATCCTGTAGCCGACGCAGATCTTCAGTTCTTCGAAACCGTCCAGCACGTCCAGCTTGGTAAGGGCGATGCCGGTGACGCCCGATACGGCGACCGACTGGCGCACCAGCACGGCGTCGAACCAGCCGCAGCGGCGCTTGCGGCCGGTGACGGTGCCGAATTCATGGCCGCGCTCTCCCAGACGCTGGCCGACGTCATTTTCCTGCTCGGTCGGGAAAGGACCGGAGCCCACGCGGGTGGTATAGGCCTTGACGATGCCCAGCACGAAGCCCGCGCCCGATGGGCCAAGGCCGGTGCCGCTCGCCGCCGTGCCCGCCACGGTGTTGGACGAGGTGACGAAGGGATAGGTGCCATGGTCGATGTCGAGCAGCGTGCCCTGCGCCCCTTCGAACAGGATGCGCCTGCCTTCCGCCTTCGCCTTGTTCAGCGTCAGCCAGACCGGCTTGACGAAGGGCAGGATGAAGCCGGCGATGTCGCGCAGCTCCGCCATCAGGGCGTCGCGGTCGATCGGCGCTTCGTTGAACCCGGCGCGCAGCGCGTCGTGATGCGCGGTCAGGCGGTCGAGTTGCGGGCCCAGATCGTCCAGATGAGCGAGATCGCAGACGCGGATGGCGCGGCGGCCGACCTTGTCCTCATAGGCCGGGCCGATGCCGCGGCGGGTGGTGCCGATCTTGCCCGCGCCCGAAGCATCCTCCCGCAGGCCGTCCAGGTCGCGGTGGAAAGGCAGGATCAGCGGGCAGGTTTCCGCGATCTGGAGATTGTCGGGGGTGATCTCCACGCCCTGCCCCTTCAGCTTCGCGACCTCGTCGCGGAAGTGCCAGGGGTCCAGCACCACCCCATTGCCGATCACCGACAGCGTGCCGCGCACGATGCCGGAGGGGAGCAGGGAGAGCTTGTACACCTTCTCGCCCACGACCAGCGTGTGGCCGGCATTGTGGCCGCCCTGGAACCGGGCGACGACGTCGGCGCGTTCCGACAGCCAGTCGACGATCTTGCCCTTGCCTTCGTCGCCCCATTGGGCGCCGATCACGGTCACATTTGCCACAGTTACAGTCCTCCGCCCGCCGCGCGGACCGGCCATGCCCTTCGACGGGACTCGGCATGCCGGTGGGATAGGGTGGACGCCCCGGTTGACGATGGCCGTCCTGTGCGGGGCGCGCGTTAGCGGGGCATTGCGGACGCGTCAAGGCGAAGGGGTTACACTTTGATACAGCGGGATGGCTTTACGCGGCCGGCCGGTCTGGCAAGCTTCCGCTCGGGAACGCGAAAGGGCGGCTGAATGCGGCGATTGACGACGGGAGCGATGCTGGCCCTGATGCTGGTCGCATCGGGCAGCGAGGCGCAGGGCCTGCGCGAACGCTGGCGGGCGCGGATGGCGGAGGGGCAGCAAAATGCGCCGGGCGGACAGACCATGGCCTATGGCAGGGATGGCCTGCAGATTCTGGACTATTGGCCCGCCCAATCGCAAAAGGCGCCACTGGTCGTCTTCGTGCACGGCGGCGGGTGGAAACGCGGGAGCAAGGACAATGCCACCGGAGCCGCCAAGGCCGAACATTATCATGGGCTTGGCTATGCCTTCGCCTCCGTCGACTATAGGCTGGTGCCGGACGCGACAGTGGAACAACAGGCGCAGGACGTGGCCGACGCGCTGGCCTTCTTGCGAGCGAAGGCGATGGACCTGGGCTTCGATGCGGACCGGATCGTGCTGATGGGACATAGCGCGGGTGCGCATCTGGCCGCGTTGGTGGGGACGGACATGCGCTACTTCGCCAAGGCGGGACTGAGGCCGGATGCCGTGCGTGGGGTGATCCTGCTGGACGGCGCGGCCTATGATGTCGGCAGGCAAATGGCGGAGGGCGGGCGTTTCATGGCGGGCACCTATGAACAGGCCTTCGGCACCGATCCGGCGCGGCAGAAGGCGCTGTCGCCGACATTGCACGCCGGGCAACCCAATGCGCCCGGCTTCCTGATCCTGCATGTCGACCGCGCGGACGGCACGGCGCAGTCGGAGGCGCTGGCGGCGGCGCTGCGCAAGGCGGGAACGCCGGTGGAGATGACTGCGCTGGCGGGCCGGGGCCTGCGCGGGCATATGCAGATCAACCGGGCGATGGGCGATCCCGGTTATCCCGGAACCGCCATCGTCGACCAATATCTGAGCCGCCGCTTCGGTCAGTAAGGCCGGGGTTCTACGCCGTCGAGCCAGTGGGAGCAGCGCAGCGTTTCGCCATTCTCCTCACCCGTCAGCGCGGCGATGGTCTGCCAGCCTTCGGCGCGCAACTGCGCCGCGCGCGCCGCGTCATGGTGCAGCGGCAGGAACAGGCGCTTGGGGGATTGGCCGCCGAAGCCCGCATCGATCAACGGATCGGGATAGAGGGAGAAGCCCATGGCCGGTTCCTCCGACCCGTCGGCGCGGATGATCGCATAGCTGCCGCCCCGGCCGATCTCTCCGGTGAAGCCGTCCGCGAAGATCGAGAAGCCGAACCAGTTCTGATATTCGAAGCCATGCCGCTCGGTGGGATCGAGCGTCAGGGTGATGTCCCAGCCGATGGGCCTGGCGATGGCGCGCAGGCCGGCGATCCGGCTGTCGATGGCGCCGCCCAGTTCCGCGTTGAGCGCTTCCAGACGCTCCATCGCCGCGTGGAAGGGGCCGGTGCCCTCTATCAGCGGCAGATAGGCGGCGGCGGCCGGGCTGATCGCCGCGAGCGCGCCCGCATCCTTGGCGTCCAGCTCGGCGCGGACGGCTTCTATCTCTTCCGGGGCGAGAGGCAGCGGACCGGCGGCCAGCGTGTCGATCAGGTCCGGCAAGGTGAAGTCGATGGTGATGCCGGTGACGCCCGCCGCCTGCAGCGCTTCGATGGCGACGTTCACGATCTCCACGGCCGCGGCGACGCTGTCGCTGCCGATGAGTTCGGCGCCGACCTGGAAGCGCTCCCGTTCCGGACGAAGCTGATTCGCGCGCAGGCGGATCACCGGCCCGGCATAGGACAGGCGCAGCGGACGCGGTGCGGCAGCCAGCCGGGTGGCGGCGATGCGGCCCACCTGCGCGGTCATGTCCGGACGCAGCGCCAGGCTGCGCTGGGATACGGGATCGATGGCGCGGACAAGATCCTGCGCCTTCATCGATTTCAGGCGGCCGACCAGCGAATCCTCGAACTCCGCGATCGGCGGCATCACCCGCTCATAGCCATGGGCGGCGACGGTATCGAGCACGCGGCGCGCAAGACGCGCGGAAGCCTCTGCCTGCGGCGGCAGGCGGTCGGAAAGTCCTTCGGGAAGAAGGCCGGGCGGGATCGTGGTCATGGGCTGGCCTTTAGCGGATTATGCGCGCAAGGCCAGCCCGAACCATATCAGGCCCGAACCGGTGTCAGGCCCGAACCGGTGTCAGGCGAAGCGGAGGAGCTTCACCGTCTTGACGCCTGCCAGCTTGCAGATGTCGTTGAGGACGGTTTCATTGACCACGCCGTCGACCGACAGCAGCAGCACGGCTTCACCGCCCTGGTTGCGGCGGCCAAGGTGGAAGGTGCCGATGTTGACGTTCGCCTCGCCCAGAGTCGAGCCCAGGCGGCCGATGAAGCCCGGCGCGTCCTGGTTGACGATGTAGAGCATGTGCCCCGCAAGATCCGCCTCGACCTTGATCCCGAACAGTTCGACCAGGCGCGCCTGCGCATTGCCGAACAGCGTGCCGGCGACGGATTTGTCGCCGCCTTCGGTCTTCACGGTCACGCGCACCAGCGTCTGATAGTCGCCCTCACGGTCATGGCGCACTTCGCGCACGTCGAGGCCGCGTTCCTTCGCCAGGAAGGGCGCGTTGACCATGTTCACCGTGTCCGAATAGACG
Source organism: Sphingobium sp. SA916 (assembly GCF_002894065.1). Taxonomy (NCBI): domain Bacteria; kingdom Pseudomonadati; phylum Pseudomonadota; class Alphaproteobacteria; order Sphingomonadales; family Sphingobiaceae; genus Sphingobium; species Sphingobium sp. SA916. The sequence continues at coordinate 121,223 of NZ_LXYF01000074.1, read as the reverse complement.
CGCATCAGCCCGGCCAGCACCGCAGCGGTGATCGGCTTCTGGTTGAGTTCGGCGGCATGGCCCTCGACCTCGACCGAGACGCTCTGGATGCGGTCGCCCTCAAGCTGGCCCACAAGGCTGCCCAGTTCTTCAGCCAGCGCCATATAGGGCTTGAGCTTCGGCGCTTCCTCCGCCGACAGGCTGGGCACGTTCAGCGCATTGGTGATGCCGCCGTCGAGCAGATAGTCGCTGAGCTGTTCCGCCACCTGGAGGGCGACATTGACCTGCGCTTCGTCGGTCGACGCGCCCAGATGCGGGGTGCAGATGAAGTTCGGCGTGCCGAACAGCGGCGATTCCTTCGCCGGCTCGGTCACGAACACATCGAGCGCGGCGCCAGCGACATGGCCCGAATCCAGCGCTTCCTTGAGCGCGGCTTCGTCGATCAGGCCGCCGCGCGCGCAGTTGATGATGCGCACGCCCTTCTTCGTCTTGGCCAGATTTTCCTTGCTCAGGATGTTGCGGGTCTGGTCGGTCAGCGGCGTGTGCAGGGTAATGAAGTCCGCCTTCGCCAGCAACGTGTCCAGATCGGCCTTTTCCACGCCCATTTCGACGGCGCGTTCCGGGGTCAGGAAGGGGTCGAAGGCGACGACCTTCATCTTGAGGCCCAGGGCGCGGCTGGCGACGATGGAGCCGATATTGCCCGCGCCGATCAGGCCCAGCGTCTTGCCGGTGACTTCCACGCCCATGAAGCCGTTCTTCGGCCACAGGCCCTGCTGCGTCTGGGCATTGGCTTCGGGCAACTGGCGGGCCAGTGCGAACATCAGCGCGATGGCGTGTTCGGCGGTGGTGATCGAGTTGCCGAACGGCGTGTTCATGACGATCACGCCCTTGGACGAGGCGGCCGGGATGTCGACATTGTCGACGCCGATGCCGGCGCGGCCGATGACCTTCAGGTTGGTGGCGTGGTCGAGAATGTCCTTCGTCACCTTGGTCGAGCTGCGGATGGCGAGGCCGTCATATTGGCCGATGATCGCCTTCAGCTCTTCGGGGGTCTTGCCGGTGATTTCATCGACTTCCACGCCGCGCTCCCGGAAGATCGCGGCGGCGCGGGGGTCCATCTTGTCGCTGATGAGTACCTTGGGCATCTGTGTTTCCTTTGGAAATATGCCCGTCATCCCCGCGGAAGCGCGGACCCATCTCCCATAAGAAGCGTCAAGCGGGACGTTCAGGAGATGGGTTCCCGCCTGCGCGGGAATGACGGCTTCAAATAAAGATCAAGCAGCCTTGACGGTGGCGTAGGCCCAGTCGAGCCAAGGCCCCAGCGCTTCGATGTCGGCGGTCTCGACCGTCGCGCCGCACCAGATGCGCAGGCCCGCCGGGGCGTCGCGATAGCCCGCGACGTCATAGGCGGCGCCTTCCTTCTCCAGCAGGGCCGCGAAGCTCTTGATGAAGGCTTCGTCGGCACCCTCGACGGTCAGGCAGACGCTGGTGGTCGAGCGGGAGGCGGGATCGGCGGCGAGATGGCCCAACCAGTTGCGTTCCTCGACGATCCTGTTCAGCGCCGCCGCATTGGCGTTGCTGCGCGCGATCAGCCCGGAAAGGCCGCCGATCGACTTGCCCCATTCCAGCGCGAAGATCGCATCCTCGACCGCCAGCATGGAGGGGGTGTTGATGGTTTCGCCCTTGAACACGCCTTCCGCGAGCTTGCCCTTCGAGACGAGGCGGAACACCTTCGGCAGCGGCCAGGCGGGGGTATAGGTTTCGAGGCGCTCGACCGCGCGGGGGCCGAGGATCAGCACGCCATGACCGCCCTCGCCGCCCAGCACCTTCTGCCAGGAGAAGGTGGCGACGTCGATCTTGGTCCAGTCGATCTCATAGGCGAAGACCGCGCTGGTGGCGTCGGCGAAGGTCAGGCCTTCGCGGTCGGCCGGAATCCAGTCGGCGTTCGGCACGCGCACGCCGGAGGTGGTGCCGTTCCAGGTGAACAGCACGTCATGCGCGAAGTTCACACCGTTCAGGTCGGGCAATTGGCCATAGTCGGCGCGGATGATCGTCGGATCGAGCTTCAACTGCTTGGCGGCGTCCGTCACCCAGCCTTCGCCGAAGCTTTCCCAGGCCAGCGTCGTCACCGGGCGGGCGCCCAGCATCGTCCACATCGCCATTTCGAAGGCGCCGGTGTCGGAACCGGGGACGATGCCGATGCGGTGGGTTTCGGGCAGGTTCAGCAGCTCGCGCATCAGGTCGATGCAATAAGCGAGGCGGGTCTTGCCAATCTTGGCGCGGTGCGAGCGGCCGAGGGAGTCGGCGCTCAGCTTGTCGGCGCTCCAGCCCGGAGGCTTGGCGCAGGGACCGGAAGAGAAATAGGGGCGCTCGGGTTTCTTGGCCGGACGGTTGGCGGGCTTTTCAGCAGGCGCAAGGGTGGCGTCAACGGCAGTCAGGTCAGTCATGTAATGCGTCTCCTTACAGAGAGCACGCGCGGCGTTGGGACCGCGTGGCCCGCTGGCCGCCCTAAAGTCTCCGGCCAAAGAGTCAAGTTGAATGTCTGGACGCGATGAACCGAGCATGCCGTTAACCCTTGGGCCAGCCGGACGTGGTAAATGGTCCCGTCATGATCGAGCGGGTTAGGGGGAAAGCGATTTTTCGCGGCCTGGGGCTGGCGGCCGCAGCGGCTGCCGCGCTGACGCTGGCAGGCTGCGGCGGCGACCTCGTCCCGCGCGGCCGGGTGGAACGCCCGGCAAGGCCCGCTAAGACCGCCCGGCCAGCCGCCCCGCCGCCCATGGAAGTGCGGCAGTGCATGGCGAAGCTGCAATCGCAATCCGTCCTCTTCACGCCCCTTCCGGACCAGAATTTCGGCGGCGGGTGCAGCGCCTATGGCAGCGTCAAGCTGCTCGACATCGGCGTGCCCGCGACCAATCTGGGTGCGATGACCTGCAATCTGGCGGCCAATTTCGCGGCCTGGGCCCGCTTCGGCGTGCAGCCTGCCGCCCGGTTGATCCTGGGGGCGGAGGTCGAGAAGATCGAGACGTTCGGCACCTATAATTGCCGGCCGATCGCGGGCAGCGGCAAGCTGAGCGAACATGCCCACAGCAATGCGGTCGACGTGTCGGGATTCGTGCTGAGCGACGGGCGGCGCATCACCATCCAGAACGACTGGAACGGCGACCGGCGCGTCCGCCAGTTTCTGGAGATCATCCACGCCAGCGCCTGCAAGCGGTTCCGCACGGTGCTGAGCCCCGATTACAACGCCGCCCATCACGACCATTTTCACTTCGACATGGGCGGCCGCGGCGGCTTCTGCCGCTAAGCGGAAACAGACACGCGGCGGCTTTTGCCGCTAAGCGGAAACGGGAACGCGGCGGCTTTTGCCGCTGGGCGGGCGGAAGAAGCGGGCCGAACTTAACGGCATTTAATCTTAACCGCCTTGGCTTTGCCGCCTTGGCCGCCTACCTTGGTGAAAATGACCAGAAAAGAAATCGAAGAACGCAAATTCCGCCCCGCCCGTCAGGAAGCCGCCGACGCCCGCAAGGGGGTGGAAACACCGCAGACCAGCAGCGCCGCCTACCGCCTGGCCTTTCAGGACACCGAATTCCTGCTGCGGGAGGATTTGCGGCCGGTGCGGTTCCAGCTGGAATTGCTGAAACCCCAATTGCTGATGGACGAGGCGAAGATCGAATCGACCTTCGTCTTCTACGGATCGGCGCGCATTCCCGAACCGGAGCAGGCGCAGGCGCGCATCGACGCCGCGACCACGCCCGAACAGCGGCGGATCGCGGAAAATCTGGGCAAAAAGGCGCGCTATTATGACGAGGCGCGCAAGCTGGCCCGGATCGCGGCGCAATATCCGGTGAACGAGGCGGGATGCCGCCATTTCGTCGTCTGCTCGGGCGGCGGCCCCTCGATCATGGAGGCGGCCAATCGCGGCGCCGACGATGTGGGCGCCTCCACCATCGGCATGAACATCGTGCTGCCCCATGAACAGGCGCCCAACCGCTTCGTCACGCCGGAGCTGAGCTTCCAGTTCCACTATTTCGCGCTGCGCAAGATGCATTTCCTGCTGCGGGCGCGGGCGCTGGCGGTGTTCCCCGGCGGCTTCGGCACGTTCGACGAGATGTTCGAACTGCTGACGCTGATCCAGACCGGCAAGATGAAACCGATCCCGATCCTGCTGTTCGGGCGCGAATTCTGGACGCGCGTGGTGGATTTCGAGGCGCTGGCGGACGAAGGCGTGATCTCTCCGTCGGACCTCAACCTGCTGACCTGGGTGGAAACGGCCGAGGAAGCGTGGAAAGCGGTGCAGAGCTTTTACCAGGATTCGGAAGCGCCGGGCTGCGGGTGATGCGCGTCGCGCTCCTGCGCGCGCAGGAGCGTGGTCGGGATTGGCTGTCGGGAAGTAGGCCATGGCCCTTGCCCTGCCCGCCGCACGGGACTAGGGCCCGGCCATGCGCGCCGATCTCGCCCATGTCGACACCTGGATCTTCGATCTGGACAACACGCTCTACCCGGCGAAGGCGGACCTTTTCGCGCTGATCGACGTGAAGATGGGCGAGTTCATCCAGGGCCTGCTCGGCTGCGATCCGGTCGTCGCGAAGGAAACGCAGAAGCGCTATTTCCTGGAGCATGGCACCACCCTGTCCGGCCTGATGCACCATCATGGGATCGAGCCGCACGCCTTTCTGGACTATGTCCACGACATTTCCATGGACCGGCTGGAGGTGGACGAGACGCTGAACGCCCATATCGCGGCGCTGCCGGGGCGGCGGCTGATCTTCACCAATGGCGACGGCGCCTATGCGACGCGGGTGCTCGACAAGCTGGGCCTGACCGGCGCGTTCGAGCTGATCCACGACATCCATGCCTGCCAATATGTGCCCAAGCCCGATCCGTCGGGCTATGCCGAACTGTGCCGGGTGCACCATGTGGAGCCGGGCCGCGCCGCCTTTTTCGAGGATATGGCGCGCAACCTGCGCCCGGCCAAGGCGATCGGCATGACCACCATCTGGGTCAATAACGGGTCCGAGGCGGGCAATCACGAGCATCATCCCGACTTCATCGACTTCGAAACCGACCATCTGACGCCGTTTCTGGCGGATATTTTTGGGGAGCAGCCATGAGCAACGAACTGATCGCTACCATCGACGCCGCCTGGGAGGACCGGGCCAATGTCAATCTCCAGACGCAGGGCGAGGTCCGTCAGGCGGTGGACAGGGCGCTTGCCCTGCTGGACAAGGGCGAACTGCGCGTGGCGGAGCCGGCCGCTGAAGGCTGGCAGGTCAATCAATGGGCGAAGAAGGCGGTGCTGCTGTCCTTCCGCCTCAACGACAATGTCATGATCGACAACGGGCCGGGCGCGGGCCACTGGTGGGACAAGGTGCCGAGCAAGTTCGCGGGTTGGGACGAGGCGGCCTTTCGCGCCGCCGGTTTCCGCGCGGTGCCGGGGTCGTTCGCCCGCGCGGGCGCGCATATCGCCAAGAATGTGATCCTGATGCCGAGCTTCGTGAACATCGGCGCCTTCGTCGATGAGGGCACGATGGTCGACACCTGGGTGACGGTGGGAAGCTGCGCGCAGATCGGCAAGAATGTCCATCTGTCGGGCGGGGTCGGCATCGGCGGCGTGCTGGAGCCGTTGCAGGCCGATCCGGTGATCATCGAGGACGACTGCTTCATCGGCGCGCGGTCCGAAGTCGTGGAGGGCGTGCGCATCGGCAAGGGTTCGGTGCTGTCGATGGGCGTGTTCATCGGCATGTCCACCAAGATCATCGACCGCGCCACGGGCAAAGTGTTCATCGGCGAAGTGCCGCCCTATTCGGTGGTGGTGCCCGGCTCGCTGCCGGGCAAGCCCCTGCCCGACGGGACGCCGGGGCCGAGCCTTTATTGCGCGGTGATCGTGAAGCGGGTCGACGCGCAAACGCGGTCGAAGACCGGGATCAACGAGCTGCTGCGGGATTGAAGGCTGCCTCACTCCCCTCCCCTGAAGGGGAGGGGCTTATTGTGAGGTGAAGGCTTCCCCATTACATAACCCCCATGCCGCCATCCACGCCCGACAATAGCCCCCTTCCGCCCGTCTGGGCGACGATGCGGCGCTTCTTTCCCTATCTCTGGCCCGCCGACGCCCCGGCCCTGCGGCGGCGCGTCGCCATCGCCATGGCGCTGGTGCTGGTGGCGAAGGTCGTCAGCCTTGCCATGCCCTTCGCCTATAAGGGCGCGATCGACCGCATGGCGCCGGGCATGGAATCCGGCGCGGGCCTCGCCATCGCCTTGGTCGTCGCCTATGCGGGCGCGCGCTTCGGCAGCGTGCTGTTCGACAATCTGCGCAACGCCATTTTCGAGCGGGTCGGGCAGGAAGCCGGGCGGCGGCTGGCCGACGATGTGTTCGTCCACCTGCACCGGCTGTCGCTGCGCTTCCATCTCGACCGGCGTACCGGGGCCGTCACCAAGATCGTCGAGCGCGGCACCAAGAGCATCGATACGATGCTCTATTTCCTCCTCTTCAACATCGCGCCGACGGTGCTGGAACTGGCGGCGGTGTGCGTGATCTTCTTCGTGAAGTTCGGAGCCGGGCTGGTCGCGGCGACGCTGGTCATGGTGGCGCTCTATATCTGGTTCACCCGGACCATCACCGAATGGCGCAACCAGCTTCGCCGCGACATGGTGGACATGGACACCAATGCGGTCGCCCATGCCGTCGATAGCCTGCTGAATTTCGAGACGGTCAAATATTTCGGCGCGGAGGAGCGCGAAGCCACCCGTTACGGCAAGGCGATGCGGCGGTACGCCGACGCGGCGGTGAAGTCGGAAAACAGCCTTGCCTGGCTGAACATCGGCCAGTCGCTGATCACCAACCTGATGATGGCGGGGGCGATGGGCTACACCGTCTGGGGGTGGAGCCGGGGTCAGTTCTCGACCGGCGACGTGGTGCTGGTGAACACGCTGCTGAGCCAGCTTTTCCGGCCGCTCGACCTGTTGGGCATGGTGTATCGCACCATCCGCCAGGGGCTGATCGACATGGAGGCGATGTACAGGCTGATCGACACGCAGGCGGAGATCAGCGACGCGCCGGACGCCCCGATGCTGCATGTCGAGGCGGGCGAAGTGCGCTTCGACCATGTGCATTTCGGCTATGATCCGGAGCGGGAGATATTGCACGGGGTGAGCTTCACCGTGCCCGCCGGCAGGACATTGGCGATTGTGGGGCCTTCTGGCGCGGGCAAGTCCACCATCGCGCGGCTGCTGTTCCGTTTCTACGACATACAGGGTGGGCGGATCAGCATCGACGGGCAGGACATATCGGCGGTGACGCAGCAGTCGCTGCGTTCAGCGATTGGCATCGTGCCGCAGGACATGGTGCTGTTCAACGATACGGTCGGCTATAATATCGGCTATGGGCGCGAGGGCGCGACGCAGGAAGAGATCGAGGCGGCGGCAAAGGCTGCGTCGATCCATGATTTCATCATGGGCCTGCCGCAGGGCTATGAGACGCGGGTGGGCGAGCGGGGATTGAAGCTGTCCGGCGGCGAAAAGCAGCGGGTGGCGATTGCGCGGACGCTGCTGAAGGACCCGCCGGTTCTGGTGCTGGACGAAGCGACCAGCGCGCTCGACAGCCGGACCGAGACGGAGATTCAGGACGTGCTGCGCAGCATCGCGCGCAAGCGCACGACGCTGATCGTGGCGCACCGGCTTTCCACCGTGGTCGATGCCGATGAGATCATCGTCATGGAGAAGGGCCGCGTGGTCGAGCGCGGGCGGCATGGCGATCTGGTGCGGGCGGACGGGCTTTATGCGGCGATGTGGGCGCGGCAGGCGACCGAGCGGGACGATATGCCGGTCGAGCCGGGGATCGAGGATGTGTTTGAGGTGGTGGAAGGGCCTGGCGGGAGAGGGTGACGGCTGCCTTGGGTTGGATTGCGGACATTCCCCCTCCCGCAGGCGGGAGGGGGCTAGGGGGTGGGCTGGCGCGGCATCTGCGCTGTTTTGCAACGGCTAAGTCAGAAGCTCGCTGCGCTCGCGCCCACCCCTAACCCCTCCCGCCTGCGGGAGGGGAAGGTCTTGGATTGGCCAAAACCCGCCGGAACACCTCAGGCCGGTTGATTTTTGCCGCCTCACCCTTTATCCTCCCCCCTCGCGGACCGGGCCCCTCTGGCGCGCTTTTCCCAGCGCGTGATGTCGGACCGCATCGGACTATCCGATGCGCATGGCGGTCTGGCTCACCCCATCCCCCATTCATGGCAGCGGATTCTCCGATCGACCTTTGTCGTTGAACGAGAGGAGCATATCCCATGGAATTTCTCGTCACGGACTGGCTGGGGACGCCCGCCTGGTTCTGGCTCGCCTTTTTCGCCATCGTCGTGGCGCTGACCGCCTTCGACCTTGGTTTCCTGCACAAGGAGAACAAGGAAATCGGCATCAGGGAGAGCCTGAAACTTTCCGTCTTCTACATCAGCATCGCCTGCGCATTCGGCCTCTGGGTCTGGTTCGTCCGCGGGCCTGAGCCGGGCATGCAATATTTCACCGGCTTCTTCATCGAGAAGGCGCTGTCCATCGACAATGTCTTCGTCATCAGCCTGATCTTCTCCTATTTCGCGATTCCGGCCAAATATCAGTATCGCGCGCTGCTCTGGGGCATCATCGGCGTGATCGTGCTGCGCGGCCTGATGATCGCGGGCGGGGCGATGCTGCTGCATCAGGCCTATTGGGTGCTGTACCTGTTCGCCGCCTTCCTGATCTTCACCGGCATCAGGATGATGTTCACCGGGGACAAGCCGATGGACGTCGGCAACAATCCGGCGATCCGCTTCATTTCCCGCCATATGCGGGTGACGCCGGAGCTGCATGGCGAGCATTTCCTGGCGCGCATGACCGATCCGAAGACCGGCCGGGCGGTGACGGCGGCGACGCCCCTGCTGCTGGCGCTGGTGGTGATCAATTTCGCGGACCTGGTGTTCGCGGTGGACAGCGTGCCCGCGATCTTCGCGATCACGACGGACACCTTCATCGTCTACACGTCGAACGTGATGGCGATATTGGGCCTGCGGGCGCTCTATTTCGCGCTGGCGGCGATGGTGCACCGCTTCCACTATCTGAAATATGCGCTGGCCGCGATCCTGGTGTTCATCGGAGCGAAGATCTTCGTGGCGGACTTCCTGCTAGGCGGCGACAAGTTTCCGCCGGTCCTCAGCCTGGGCGTCACCTTCGCGCTTATCGGCGCGGGGGTGGGCTGGTCGCTGTGGAAGACGCGGGAAGAGGGAAGGCGGGTGGCGTAAGCGACACCTCGGCCTTGCGTCCAGACCTTATGCCGGGAGATGGATCCCCGCCTGCGCGGGGATGACGGACATGGGTTGCAGGCGGTCAGGAGGTCAGGAAGCGGGCCGCGACTTCGGGGGGAACCCGGAGGATGCGGCCCGTTTCACGGTCGATGATCGCCCAGGTGGACTTGGCCGCGACCTTCACCTTGCCGTCCGGGCCGGTGAATTCCATGTGCCGGTCGAAACGGGCGCCGCGCGGGCCTTCGGGAATCCAGGTGCGGGCGGTGACGGTTTCGCCTTCCCGGACATTGCCGCGATAGTCGATCTCATGCCGGGTCACGACCCAGACATAGGCGTCGAGATGCTCCGGCGCGGCGTCGCGGGTCCAATGCTCGGTGGCGACCTGCTCCATCCACTGGACCCAGACGGCGTTGTTCACATGGCCCAGAATGTCGATATGCCCGGGACCGGCGGTGAATTGGGTGGTGTAGGTGGAGGACATTATCCTCTCCCTCCGTTCGGGCTGAGCCTGCCGAAGCCCCTTCCTTTTTCGAGAAAAGAGAGCCCCTTCGACAAGCTCAAAGCGAACGGAGGAGAGGCGGGCGCCTTCATGCCTCGTCGATGCCCAATTGCCAGAGGATGAAGGCGAATTCCTCCGCCGTTTCGTGGAGGCTTTCAAAGCGGCCCGACTTGCCGCCATGGCCCGCGCCCATATTGGTCTTGAGCAGCAGGATGTTGCCGTCCGTCTTGGTGGCGCGCAGCTTCGCCACCCATTTGGCGGGTTCCCAATAGGTCACGCGCGGGTCGTTGAGGCCCGCCGTCACCATCAGCGGCGGATAGGCCTGGGCGCTGACATTGCTGTAGGGATCATAGGACAGGATCGTCTCGAACGCCGCCTTGTCCTCGATCGGATTGCCCCATTCGGGCCATTCGCCCGGCGTCAGCGGCAGCGTTTCGTCCAGCATGGTGTTGAGCACGTCCACGAAGGGCACATGGGCCACCACCGCGCCCCACAGGTCGGGGTCCGAATTGATGACTGCCCCCATCAACTCGCCGCCCGCCGATCCGCCGGAAATGCTGATCCGACCTTTCGAGGTGTAGCCACGCTCGATCAGCCCCTTCGCCACGTCCACGAAATCGGTGAAGGTGTTGGTGCGCTTGTCGAGCTTGCCGTCCAGATACCATTGCTGGCCGAGGTCGTCGCCGCCCCGGATATGGGCCAGCGCAAAGGCGAAGCCCCGGTCCAGCAGCGACAGGCGGCTGGTGGAAAAGCCCGGCTCCATCGCAATGCCATAGGCGCCATAGCCATAGAGGTGCAGCGGCGCGCTGCCGTCGCGGGGCAGATCCCTGGGATAGACGATCGACACCGGGATCGGCGTGCCGTCGCGGGCCGGGATCATGAGACGCTCGGTCGCGTAGCGGGTCGCATCATAGCCGGAGGGAATCTCCTGCACCTTCAGCACTTCCAGCTCACCGGTGGCGAGGTGATAGTCGTAGATGGTGTCGGGCGTGACCATCGATTCATAGCCGATGCGCAGCTTCGTCACGTCATATTCGGGATTATCGTCCAGCGACGCCGAATAGCTCGCCTCCGGGAAGGGAATGCGCCTGGCGCTGTGGGTCGCATAGTCGCGCAGTTCGATCTGGTCGAGGCCGTCCTGCCGCCCCTCCGTGACGTAGAAGCCCTTGAACAGCGTGAAGTCGGTCAGATAGAAATGCGCGTCCGGGGCGATCACTTCGGCCCAGTCGCCGGGATTTTCCAGCGACGCCTTCACCAACCGGAAATTGGGATGCGTGTCGTTGGTGCGGATGTAGAGCGTGCCCTCATGCTCATCCACCTCATATTCGCGGCCCGGCTTGCGCGGGGCGACGAGCAGCGGCTGGGCGGTGGGATCGTCGGCGGGGAGCAGCCAGACCTCGCTGGTCACATGGTCGCCGGTCGCGATCACGATCCATTTTTCGGATGAGGTGAGGCCGACCGAGACGCGGAAGCCCTCATCATCCTCATGGAAGAGTTCGACGTCGCTTTCCACCGGCTGGCCCAGCCAGTGGAGGCGGGCATTGTCGGTGCGCCATTGTTCATTGGCGATGCCGTAGAGCAGTCCCCTGCTGTCGCTCGTCCAGACCAGCGAGGATAGGGTATCGGGGATCACCTCCGGCAGGATTTCGCCGGTGAAGAGGTCCTTGATCCGCGCCTCGAACCGTTCGGAGCCATTATTGTCGATGGCATAGGCGAGGTAGCGGCCGTCCGGGCTGACCGACAGGGCGCCCAGGCGGAAATAGTCATGCCCCTCCGCCAGCGCGGGTTCGTCCAGGATGAGCTGATCCTCGGCGCCGTCGTCCCGGGCGGCCACGGGTCTGCGATACCATTTGCGATATTGGGCGCCGACCTCGAACGCGCGCCAGTAGATATAGTCGCCGTCCTTCTGCGGGACCGAGCTGTCATCTTCCTTGATGCGGCCCTTCATCTCCTCGAACAGGCGGTCTGTCAGCGCCTTGTGCGGCTGCATCGCGGCCTCGAAGAAGCCATTCTCCTCCTCCAGATAGGAGAGCACGTCCCTGTCCTTCACCTCCGGATAGCCGGGATCGCGCAGCCAGGCATAGGGGTCCTGCACGGTGATGCCGTGACGGGTGAAGCTGTACGGGCGGCGGGCGGCGGCAGGGACTTGGGCGGGAACGGTCATTCAATGTCCTGATCTGGCGAAACTGTGCTGGTCTGCTTATGTTGGCGGCCATAGGCCCTGCGCAAGAGGGCCGGCAAGTCCAAGGGAAATTTGATGTCTAGCTATGAAGACCGGCTGAAAGCCCTGCGCGCCCAACTGGTGCGCGATGAATTGCATGGCTTTGTCGTGCCGCTGACCGATGAGCATATGAGCGAATATGTCGGCGCCTATGCGCAGCGGCTGGCCTGGCTGACCGGTTTCCAGGGGTCTGCGGGCAGCGCGGTGGTGCTGCCGGAGGAGGCCGCGATCTTCGTGGACGGCCGCTATACCTTGCAGGTGCGCGAGCAGGTGGATGGCGCGCACTGGCAATATGAGAGCGTGCCGCAAACCTCCGTCGCGGCGTGGCTGGGCGAGCATGCGCCGGTCGGCGGACGGATCGGCTATGATCCCTGGCTGCATACGCGCGCCTGGGTGAAGGCCGCGAGCGAGGCTTTGGCCGAACGCGGCGCGGAACTGGTGGCGGTGGACACCAATCCGGTCGACGCCATATGGCCCGACCGCCCCGCGCCCAGCGACGCCAAGCTGGTAGTGCATGAGGACCGCTATGCCGGGCAGTCGGCGGCGGAGAAGCGGCAGGCCATGGCCGACTGGCTGGTGGCGAAGCATGCCGATGCGGCGGTGCTGTCCGCACTCGATTCGCTGGCCTGGACCTTCAACATCCGGGGCAAGGATGTGGAGCGGACGCCGGTCGCGCTCGCCTATGCCATCGTCCATGCCGATGCGACCGCGGACCTCTATGTCGCGCCGGAGAAGATCGACGAAGCGGTGGTGAAGCATCTGGGCAATGCGGTGCGGGTGCATGACCGCGCGGCGTTCGCGGATGCGCTGGCGGGCTTTGCGGGCAAGACGGTCGCCGCCGATCCCGAACGGGCGGTGGCGGCGATCTTCACTGGCCTGGAGGCCGGCGGCGCGCATGTGCTGGCGTTGCGCGATCCGGCGGTGCTGCCCAAGGCGGTGAAGAACCCGGTCGAGATTGCCGGGCACAAGGCGGCGCAGGCGCGGGACGGCGCGGCGCTCAGCCGCTTCCTTCACTGGATCGCGACCGAGGCGCCCAAGGGCTGCGTCGACGAACTGGGCGCGGCGGCGAAGCTGGAGACGTTCCGCAAGGAGACCGGGCTGCTGGAGGACCTGTCCTTCGACACCATTTCCGGCGCGGGCCCCAATGGCGCAGTGGTGCATTACAGGGTGGAGGAGAAGACGAACCGGCCGATCGAGACGGGCAGCTTCTATCTGGTCGATTCGGGCGGGCAATATCGCGACGGCACGACCGACGTGACCCGCACCGTCGCCATCGGCACGCCGACACAGGAGATGAAGCGCCGCTTCACCCTGGTGCTGAAGGGGCATGTCGCCCTTGCCCGCGCGCAGTTTCCCAAGGGGACGCGGGGCGGGCAGCTCGACGTGCTGGCGCGTCAGTTCCTTTGGGCGGAAGGGCTGGATTATGCCCATGGCACCGGGCATGGCGTCGGCAGCTTCCTGTCGGTGCACGAAGGGCCGCAGCGGATCGCGACCTTCGGCGGCGGGGACGAAGCGCTTCAGGCGGGGATGATCCTTTCCAACGAGCCGGGCTATTACAAGACCGGCGAATATGGCATCCGCATCGAGAATCTGGTGCTGGTCGAACCCCGCGACGTGCCGGGAGCGGAGCGGGAGATGCTGGGTTTCGAAACCCTGACCTACGCGCCCATCGACCGGAATGCGATCGCGACGGAGTTGCTGACGGACGAGGAGCGCGCATGGCTGGATGCCTATCACGCCCGGGTGCTGGAGGTCGTGGGGCCGCAATTGGAGGGCGGCGCGCTCGAGTGGCTGAAGGCGGCCTGCGCCCCGCTGTAACGGATCGGAATTACCCCTTGGGGCTGTCGGGGTGTCGGGGGGGTTCCGCCTCGCGCGATTCGCGGGACTGTGCCTTGCGGCGACGCAGATTGTCCCGCAACGCTTGCGCCAAGCGCTCTTTCCGTTCGTCCTGACCGTTTGTCATGGCCCGCCCATAATCAAATTGCATCTTCTGCCGCAAGCCGCCTTGACATGGCGCGAGGAGGCAGCCATAGGCCCGGCTCCGCCGGCGCGATAAGCCGGATGGAACTGAAAATAGTGCTGCCGTAGCTCAGTGGTAGAGCGCATCCTTGGTAAGGCTGAGGTCGTGAGTTCAATCCTCACCGGCAGCACCATTTTTCCTGATCTGTCTGTGATGCAGATTTTCCCAAAGCCGAAATAAGCGCCTGGCTTGAACGGGTGCGCAAGTATCGTCGCGGAGCCATCACCCGGATGGCAGTGGACGATATACCGCAAGCCGGCCAAATATATACCGTCATTCCCGACGGTCATAGGCCTATGGAATATAGGGGAAATGGTGCCCGGGGACGGAGTCGAACCGCCGACACTGCGATTTTCAGTCGCATGCTCTACCAACTGAGCTACCCGGGCACGGGCGACGGTGAGGACCACCTGTCGTTTGGTGAGGCGTGCCTATAGGCATCAGGTCGGGGTGCTGTCTACCCCATCTTCGTCACTTTTTTTCATCTCGTCCGAAGCAGGTGCGCCGGGGACGCGGTAGCCCTCGCCCAGCCATTGCAGAAGGTCGCGATCGCGGCAGGCCTTTCCGCAGAAAGGGCGGGGTTCGGGGTGCGAGGGCTGGCCGCAGATCGGGCAGGAGGAGGCTTTAGGAGACATGGCCGGCCGATATGGTCAGTGCCGCGTCCGCCTTCAAGCCGATCACGCCGCCGCGCCGTTTGGCGAGCTGTTCGATCCAGTCGGTCGCCTTGTGCAGGCGGTCGATGATCGCAGGCGCTGCCGTGATCGTCGCCGGGCCGCCATTGCCGTGGCGCTCGGCGCGGCGCAGCAGCGCCAGGGCCGCCGTCTCGACGGGGTCGGCGCGGAGCAGTTCCATGAGGTTCATGCGTTCCCGGCGGCGGATGATCTGGACGAAGCCGAAGCCGTTGACCGCCGTGCGCTCGAAGGGGAGCGGCAGATATTTGTCGATCTGAGCGGAGGCGACGGCGCGCTCGTCCTTGTTGTTCATCGTCGGCAGGTCGATGCCGATCGAGCCGGTCAGGCCCATGCGGCGGATCGCCTGCGCCGCCAGCTTCGCGCCCTTGGGGCCGAGCTTGGCCGGGGGCAGGGAGCCGTCGACGTCGATCAGGATCATCGCGGGGGTGGGGAAGATGCGCAGCGCCGCTTCCTCCGTGCCGATCTCGCCGGAAATCGCCTCTTCCATCAGTTCGCTCCAGCCATGGGCTTCGAAGCGGTCTTCCTCATGCGCGGGGCAGGGGACGATGGGCAGGCCGGTGGCGCGCAGGCGCTGGAGCAGGCTGGGGGCGGGATGCGCCTTGGAGCCGGGCTGGGCGATGCGCGCCTTGGCGAGCTTGGCGCGCCCTTCCTCCGGGATGGCTTCGCGCAGGATTTCGAGGAGGATTGTCGCGCCCTCCGCGATCTTCGGCGGGATGGGTTCGACCAGAACCTCTTCGCCGGAGATCAGGCGGGCGATGCCGCGCTTCTTCGGGATGACGGTGCGGATCAGCTTGCCCTGCATCACCGCACCGGCACGGGCGGCGTCGCTTTCCCGTTCGATCTGCGCTTCGACCAGCCGGCCCTTTTCGATCAGCGCGGCGCGGGCCTCGCCAATGCCTTCTTCGTAGAGCCATTCGGCCATGTGCGGTTAGTCCAGTGGATAGCCCGCTGCCTTGAGCAGCGCGCGGGTTTCGTAGAGGGGCAGACCCATGATCGCGCTGTGGCTGCCCTGGATGGCGCGGATGAGTCCGGCGGCGCGGCCCTGTATCGCATAGCCGCCCGCCTTGCCGCGCCATTCTTCAGAAGCGATATAGGCTTCGATTTCAGCGCGATCGAGCCGTTTGAACGTGACGATATTGGTCGAGAGGCGGTGGCGGGCCTTGCCCTCCGCCTCGATCAGGGCGATTGCGCTGAAGACGCGATGGCGGCGGCCGGACAGGAGTTGGAGGCACTCGCGCGCTTCGGCTTCCGTTTCCGTCTTGGGCAGGATGCGGCGACCGGCGGCGACCACCGTGTCGCCAGACAGGATCAAGGCGCCGGGGTGACGCCCCGCCACCAGCGCGCCCTTTTCGGCGGCGACGCGAGCGGCGTAGGCGGCGGGAAGTTCGCCCTTCCGGGGTATTTCGTCGAGGTCGGCCGGGTCCACCGCGTCCGGAGACGCGCCGATCTGACCCAGAAGTTCACACCGTCTGGGAGAAGCCGAAGCAAGGATGAGCCGCATGCGTGAGGCGGCTTATTTGAAGCGGTAGGTGATCCGACCCTTGGTCAGGTCGTAGGGGGTCAGTTCGACCAGCACTTCGTCGCCCACCAGCACGCGGATGCGATTCTTGCGCATCTTGCCGGCAGTGTGGCCGAGGATCTCGTGATCATTTTCAAGCCGCACGCGGAACATGGCGTTGGGGAGAAGCTCCACAACCTGTCCGCGCATTTCAAGCAGTTCTTCTTTTGCCATAATATCCTGGAAAGCCGAAAAATCGCGCCGCCATAGCGCCAAAATGCGGAAAAAGAAAGTCAGGCGGGACGTCCGAACTTTTCACCGGCTTTTTGAAGCACCGCGAAGACGTGATCGAGCTGATCTGCGTCAAGGCAATAGGGCGGCATCAGATAGATGGTGTTTCCCAGCGGCCGCAGCAAGAGGCCGTTTTCATGGGCAAAGGCGCGCAGGCGCGGCGCGATGTCGGACAGATAGCCGGCGTCCGGCGTGATCAGGTCGATGGCGGCGATGGCGCCCAGCCGGCGAGGCCCCGCAAAGGCGGGATGCGCGCCGAGTTTTTCGAGTCGATCCGCCATGGCCTGGCCGAGAGTCGCGATGCGGCCAAGCACATCCTCCTCCCGCCAGATGGCGAGATTGGCGGCGGCGGCGGCGCAGGCGATGGCGTTGGCCGTGTAGCTGCTGGAATGGTAGAAAAGGCGGGCGCGGTCGGTGGACCTGTGCGCGTCGAAGATGCGCGGCGTGGCGAGCGTCGCGGCGAGCGGGATCGCGCCGCCGGTGATGCCCTTCGCCACGGCCATGATGTCCGGCACCACGCCGGCCTGATCGCAGGCGAAAAGGGCGCCGGTGCGGCCCCAGCCGGTCATCACCTCGTCCGCGATGATAAGGACGTCGTGGCGCGCGCAGATCGCCGCCATGTCCCGCAGGACGGAAGGCGGATAGATCAGCATCCCCCCTGCCCCCAGGATCAGCGGTTCGACGATGAAGGCCGCCGGCCTTTGCGCGCAGGCGGCCTCCAGCGCGTCGAGCGTCGCCTGTTCCTTGCCCTCATGGGGAAAGGGGATCGTGTCCACATCGAACAGCAGCGGCGACCAGGCGGCGTTATAGACCCCGCGTTCCCCCACCGACATGGCGCCGATGGTGTCGCCATGATAGCTGTGCTGGAGGACGAGGATGCGGTGGCGCGGGTCGGAAAGGCCGTCCAGCGCCCGGTTGTGCCAGTAGCCAAGCGCCATTTTCAGCGCCACTTCGACCGCCGTGGAGCCGCTGTCCGAGAAGAAGACATGAGCGAGCGGGTCGCGATCCGCGGCCCTGGGAGCCAGTTCGATCAGCCCGCGCGCCACCTCCTCCGCTGGTTCATGGGTGTAGCCGGCGAAGATCAGCTGGTCGAGCCGCCCGGCCTGCCCGGCGATCGCCGCGGCGATCCGGGGATGGCAATGGCCGTGGGTCGTGACCCACCAGCTTGAAATGCAGTCGATCAGCGTGCCGCCGTCGGCCAGATGCAGCAAAGCCCCCTCGGCCCGGCGGACGAGGGGGATCGGCTCGTTCAAGCCATGCTGGAAAAAAGGGTGCCAGACGGGAGAGGTCATGGCCGCTGCTTAGGCCGATGACCTCTCCCAATGCAATGATGCTTCCAACGCCGCGTTTACTGGGCGGGCGGCGTGGCCGGCGAAGCCGGAGCCGCACCGGCCGCAGGCGCCGCCGGAGCGGCGGGCGCGGACGGAGCCGCCGCCTGGATCTTCTGCTGGAGCGCGGGGTCAGCCGCAGCCGCCTGACCGATCTGGTTGAACTTTTCCGGCGGGATGCCGGACGCCTGAAGCGCGGCCAGCATCTTGGGCTGCTTGTCGGCTTCCGCGATGGACGTATCCTGCTGGATCTTCGTCACCTCGACCGCAGCGGCGGCGAACTGCTTGATCTCCGCATCGCTGAATGTGCTCGCGCCCGCCGCCGCTGGAGCAGCCGGGGCAGCGGGAGCGGCAGCGCCCTGCGCCAGCGCCGGGCCTGCGACCGCCAGCGCGATCGAGGCCATGCCGCTTTTCAGAATGATTGATTTCAGACCCGTCAAAATGCTTCTCCTCAAACTTGCACAGACTTTGAACGCCAAGCTGAGGAAGAGGTTGAACCGATTAAAGGGCGATCCGACAAAATGTTGCATTTAAGAGACGGTCAACAAAGAAAATGCGGTTAATCGCCTGTAACTCACGATTCATCGTCCGATGAAATCATTACGTAACAAGAACGAAAATGGGGCCGGAATCACTTCCGGCCCCCGCTCCATATCCTTACCAGATCTTCACGCGATCTTGCGGTGCAAGATAGATCTTGCCGCCCGCATCAGGCTTGAAAGCCGCATACCACTGATCGAAGTTGCGTACGGTGTCGGTACGATATTGCGATGGCGAATGGGGATCGGTGACGAGCCGCTGGCGCAGATTGGGTTCGCGATAATTGCGCCGCCACACCTGCGCCCAGCCCAGGAAGAAGCGCTCGTCGCCGGTGGTGCCGTCGATCACCGGCGCGGGCTTGCCGCCCAGCGACGCATGATAGGCGTCCAGCGCCACCGCGACTCCGGCCAGGTCCCCGATATTCTCGCCCAGCGTGAAGGCGCCCTTCACATGCGCGCCCGGGAAGGGTTCATAGGCGTCATATTGCTTGACCAGCCTGTCGGTCAGCGCCCTGAAATTGGCGACGTCCTGATCGCTCCACCATTGGTTGAGCTTGCCGGTCTCATCATATTTCGCGCCCTGATCGTCGAAATGATGGCTGAGTTCATGGCCGATCACCGCGCCGATGCCGCCATAATTGACCGCCGGATCGGCATGGGGGTCGAAGAAGGGCGGTTGCAGGATGGCGGCAGGGAAGACGATCTCCACCATGCCGAAATTGGCGTAGGCGTTGATCTCCATCGGGGTCATGCCCCATTCCCAGCGATAGATGGGCTTGCCGAGCTTGCCCATCTGATAGTCGAACTCATACTGGTTCGACCGCAGCGCATTGCCGAACAGGTCGCCGCGCTGCATCGTCAGGCCGCTATAGTCGCGCCATTTGTCGGGATAGCCGATCTTGGGCGTGAAGGCCGCCAGCTTCTTGTGGGCGCGGGCCTTGGCGGCGTCGCTCATCCAGGTGAGACCGTCGATGCGGCGGCCCATGGCGGCGATCACATTCCTGACGAGCTGGTCCATCGCCGCCTTGGTTTCGGGCGGAAAATATTTGGCGACATAGACCTTGCCCACTTCCTCTCCCATGGAGGATTTGAGGAAGTCCACCGCCCGCTTCCAGCGCGCCTCGCGCTCCGGCGTGCCTGAGAGGGTGGTGCCGTAGAAGGCGAAATTCTCATTGGCGACCGCGTCCGGCAACTGGTCGGCAAAGCCGTGCAGCGTGCGCAGCAGCAGCGCGTCCTTGAGCACGCCGACCGGGGTCTTGGCGATCAGCGCGGCTTCCCCGGCCACGGCGCTGGGCTGCGACACCAGCAGATCCTTGGGCGCGAGCCTGTTGGCGGCGAAAAAAGCGGCGAAGTCGAAGCCCGGCGCGGCCTTTTGCAGATCGGCCAGCGTCATCTTGTTATAGGTCTTGTCGGCGTCGCGGCTGTCGACCTGGGTCCAGTGGACCTTGGCCACGTCCGTTTCGAACGCCATCAGCGCGGCGGCGCGGGCCTTGGCATCACTTTCTCCCGCGAGGGTCAGCATCTTTTCCAGATGCGCGACATAGGCGGTGCGGATCGCCGCCATCTTGGCGTCGGGTTCCAGGTAGAAGTCGCGGTCGGGCAGGCCCAGGCCCGACTGGTGCAGGACGAGGACGTAGGTTTCCGGGTCCTTGTCGTCCTGATTGACGTAGAAGCCGAAGGGGCCGTCGATGCCGGCGCGGGCGGCTTCGGCGGCAAGCCGGGCATAGGACGCCTTGTCCTTCACCGCCCCGATCTTCGCGAGCCACGGCTTGACGGGGGTCAGGCCCTTCTTCTCCACCGTCGCGGCGTCGAGATAGCTGGCATAGGCATTGCCGATCTTGCTGTTCGGATCGCCCTGCGCGGCGTCGAGAATGGCCTTGGTCCGTTCGCGGGACAGATCGTCCAGCGTGTTGAAAGCGCCGTAATTGGACTTGTCGGCGGGGATGGGCGTGTTCTTCGCCCAGCTACCATTGGCGTAGTCGTAGAAATCGTCGCCGGGCTTCACCGACTTGTCCATGCCGGCGCTGTCGAAGCCGTAGCTGCCATAGGTGGGCTTTGCGGCCGGATCGGTCGTCTGACCGGTCTGGGCCACGGACGCGCCTGCTGCCAGCGCAACTGCCGCCGCGCCGAGGAGGAGATATTTCATCAAAGCTTTCCCTTGCTTTATGCGATGCAAGGAATTGAGCGCTTCGAAGCGAGGATGTCCATGTCGTTTGTCGAAAAACTTGGGCGCTTTCCGCTTTGCCTCACCGGTCTTTAGCCGGGCAGACGGATCGATGCTGCGAAAGCCGTCCGCAACTGCCCCGCATCCAGCGGATCGAGACAGGGCAGGCGGCCAAGGCTGGGAACCTTGCCCAGCAGCGGAACGATCCGTTCATTTTCCTCATGCGGTTCGCCGATGAAGACGATGCCGGCGATGGGGATGGCCCGTGCCCGCAGAGCCTCCAGGCTGAGCAGGCTGTGGTTGATGGTGCCAAGCCCCGTCCGCGCGCAAAGGATCGCAGGCAGGCCCCAATGCGCGAACAGGTCGATCATCAGCATCCTGTCGCTGACCGGCACCATCAGGCCGCCGGCGCCCTCGACCACCAGCGGGCCGTCCACCTTCGGCAGGACAAGCCGGTCAAGCGCGATCTCTACCCCGTCGATCCGCGCCGCCAGATGGGGCGAAGCGGGCGTGGTGAGGCGATAGGCTTCGGGCAGGATATGCGCCGGAGGCAGGCCCGACAGCGCGGCGACCCGCTCCCTGTCGCCCTCCGGATCGACGCCCGCCTGCACCGGCTTCCAATAATGGGCGCCAAGGGCCCCCGCCAGGCCGGCGGCAAAGACCGTCTTGCCGATGTCCGTATCGGTGCCCGTGACGATGAAGCCGCTCACGCCGCCACCCGCCGCAAAATGTCCCCGAGGGCGGCGATGTCGGCGCGCCCCACGTTCAGCGTCAGCGAGATGCGCAGCCGGCTGGTGCCCGGCGGCACCGTCGGCGGACGGATGCCGCGCACGTCGAAGCCGGCCTCCTGCAAGGCGGCGGCGGTGGCCATGGCGCGACGGTCCTCGCCCAATATCACCGGCACGATCTGGCTGCGCGGGCTTGGCAGGCCGAGCGGCGCGCAGATATTCTCGCCCGCATCGACCATCAGCGTCTTCAGCCGCTCGCGCAGGTCGCCCGCCTGCTCGATCCGGTCCAGCGCGGCGGAGACCGCCACCGCCATCAGCGGCGACGGCGCGGTCGAGAAGATGAAGGCGCGCGCCCGGTTGATGAGGTAATCGATCAGAATGCGCGGCCCGCAGATCAGCGCGCCCTCCACGCCCATCGCCTTGCCGCAGGTGTGCAGCGTCACGACATTGTGCAGCCCGTCCAGCCCTGCCGACAGGCCCCGTCCGGAAGGGCCGAAGACGCCGGTGCCATGGGCCTCGTCCAGGATCAGCATGGCGTCATGCCTGGCCGCCAGCGTCGCGAGGTCGCCGAGCGGCGCCATGTCGCCGTCCATCGAATAGAGCGTTTCGACCGCGATCCACACCCGCCCCTTGCCGCCCTCCTGCCGCCAGGCGGCGATCAGGTCGGCAAAGCTTTGCACATCATTGTGGCGGGCGAAGACGGCCGCGGCCTTCGACATGCGGATGCCGTCATGGACGCTGGCGTGGATCAGCTCGTCCGCTACGATCAGGTCGCCGCGCTGCGGCAGGGTGGAGAACAGCGCCAGATTGGCGGCAAAGCCGTTGGCCATGAACAGCGCCGCCTGGGTGCGGAAGAAAGCGGCGGCCTTCGCCTCCAGCCCTTCATGTTCGGGCGCGTTGCCGCGCAGCAGGCGCGATCCGCCGGACCCCACCGGCACCCCGCGCGCCACGGCATCGGCCACGGCCTGACCGATGATCGGATCGCCCGCCAGGCCGAGATAGTCGTTGGAAGCGAAGTCGCGCCCCGCGCGAGGCGTCAGGCTGCGCAGGCGGCCGCGCTTTTCCAGCGCGGCGAGCTGCGAACGGAAGGGTTCGCTGGTCATGGCGCGGCCTATAGGCCCGCGGAGCGGGAGCGGGCAAGCCCGACCGCCGGTCCGCCGTCCGGCTTTGGCACGGTGGGGCGGATAGCGGGCGTTCGCGTTCGGTTCAGGTGAACCGTGCCCCTGCCTTCGCGGGAGCACGGCGCATTATGAGAAAAGCTGAAAGGCAGAAACCACCCTATTCCGCCGGTTGCGCCGTCGCAGCGCGGTTGTCGCCAGGCTTGTAGGTCAGCAGGCGGCGGCCCAGGCGCGGGCCGACCCATTCCTCGATCCCCAGCGCCAGGCTGAATGTCGCGGGCACGATCACCAGCGTCAGCACGGTCGAGAGGATGAGCCCACCGATCACGGTGATGCCCATGGGCGCGCGCCATGCGCCGTCGCCGCCCAGCGACAGGGCCGTGGGCACCATCCCCGCCACCATCGCCACGGTGGTCATGACGATGGGCTGGGCGCGCTTGTGCCCGGCGTCGATGATCGCCTCCAGCTTCGGCACGCCCTTGCCCATTTCCTCCAGCGCGAAGTCGATGACGAGGATGGAGTTCTTGGCGACGATGCCCAGCAGCATCAGCAGGCCGATCAGCACCGGCATGGACACCGGATTGCCGGTCAGGTGCAGCGCCACCGCCCCGCCCAGCGGCGCCAGCAGCAGCGACCCCAGGTTGACGAACGGAGGCATCAGCCGCTTGTAGAGCAGCGTCAGCACCGCCAGCACCAGCATGATGCCGGAAATGACGGCGATGACGAAATTCTGGATCATCTCCGCCTGCCACTTGCTGTCGCCGGTATTCAGCTTCTGCACGCCCAGTATCTTGCCGGCGGCGATGGCCTTCATGGTCGGCAGGGCGTCGATCTTGGCCATGGCCTGGCTGGTCACGATGCCCGGCGCGAGGTCCGCGCCGACGACGATGCGGCGGATCTGGTTGTAGCGGCGGATCTGCGTCGGGCCCGCGCCGAATTCTATGTCGGCCACGACCTTCAGCGGTACGGACCCGCCGCTGACCGTGGGCACCGGCATGTTCTGGATCGTCGCAAGGTCGCGCCGGCTGTTTTCCGCGACCGCCACGCGGATCGGAATCTGCCGGTCGGACAGCGAGAATTTGGCGCTGTTCTGGTCGATGTCGCCGATCGTCGCGACGCGGATCGTCTGGCTGAGCGCGGCGGTGGTGACGCCCAGGCTGGCGGCCAGGTCGAAGCGCGGCTTGATGACGATTTCCGGCCGGTTCATGTCGCCCGCCACCCGCGGCGCACGGATTTCATGGATGCCCGCCATTTCCGCCACCAGCCTGTTGGCGGTTTCCTCCAGCTTCACCGGATCGTCGCTGCCGAACATGATGATGATGTCGCGGCCGAAGCCGCCGCCCGACTGCGACTGGAAATTGACGCGGGCGTCGGCCACCTGCTGGAATTTGGGCGCGACCTTGCGTTCCCATTCGACGGAGGAGATGGGCCGGTCCTTCCTCAATGTCAGGAAGATGTCGGCGCCCGTCGTCTGGATGTCGGCAAAGGCGGCCTCTACCATATCCTTGTCGGCGGCGAGCATGTCCGCGACCTTGCGCGTGATCGCCGTCGTCTGTTGCAGGGTGCTGCCGGGCACGGTTTCGATCTTCACCTGGCTGAAATCGGTGTCGATCGTCGGCTGGAACGACATGGGCAGCGTGCCGAAGGCGAAGATCGTGGCGACAAAGGCCAGGAAACCCATGCCCAGCGTCCAGATGCGGTGGTCGCGAATCCAGGCGGTGAAGCGGGCCATGCCGCCACGGGCGCGATGGGCGACGGCGTTGCGCTCGTCCAGCGACCAGCGCAGCACGGCCATATAGGCGTCCATGAGCCAGCCCTCGCCATGGCTTTCCTGGCCATGCGCCTTCAGGAAATAGGCCGCGATCATCGGCGTGATCAGGCGCGCGACCGCCAGGCTGAGCAGCACCGCGACCACCACGGTCATGCCGAACTGAATGAAGAACTGTCCCGAAATGCCCGGCATCAGCGCGACGGGCAGGAACACCGCGACGATCGCCATGGTGGTCGCCAGCACCGCGAGGCCGATTTCGTCGGCGGCGTCGATGGATGCCTGATAGGCGCTTTTGCCCATGCGCATGTGGCGCACGATATTCTCGATCTCGACAATGGCGTCGTCGACCAGCACGCCCGCCACCAGGCTGAGCGCCAGCAGCGAGATGCCGTTCAGCGTGAAGCCCATCATGTCCATGAACCAGAAGGCCGGGATCGCGGACAGCGGAATGGCGAGCGCGGAGATCATGGTCGCGCGCCAGTCGCGCAGGAACAGGAAGACGATGACGACGGCCAGCACCGCGCCCTCGATCATCGCCTGCATGGCGCTGTGATACTGGCCCTTGGTATATTCGACGCTGGTGTAGAGCTGCTTGTACTGGACCTTCGGATTTTCCTTCCGGAGCTGGTCCAGCACCTTCATCGCCTCGTCGAAGACGGTGACGTCGGACGATCCCTTGGCCTTTTCCATGCTGAAGCTGGTCACCTGCCGCCCGTTCATCAGGGACAGCGAACGCTGTTCGGCATACATGTCGCGCACGTCGGCCAGATCGGCCAGCTTGACGGTGCGGCCGCCGGAAATGGCGATCTGGGTCTGGCCCAGGGCATAGGCGTCGCGGGCGTTGCCGAGCACGCGGATCGCCTGTTCGGCGCCCGCGATTTCGGTGCGGCCGCCCGCCGCGTTGAGGTTCACCTGCTGAAGCTGCTGGTTGACCTGGGACGCCGTGATGCCATGCGACTGCAGCTTGGCCGGGTCCAATATGACGCGGATTTCGCGGGACACGCCGCCGCCGCGCTTGACCGCCGCCATGCCCGGCACGGCCAGCAGCCGCTTCGCCACCGTATTGTCGACATACCAGGACAGCTCCTCCAGCGTCATGTCGGTCGCTTCGGCGCTGAAATAGGCGATAGGCCCGCCGTCGATGTCCACCCGGCTGACCTGCGGCTCCAATATCCCTTCGGGCAGGTCGCTGCGGATCTGGTCGACGGCGTTCTTCACATCGTTGACGGCGCGGTCGACGGGCGTGCCGATCTGGAACTGCACATTGGTGTTGGATTCGCCCTCCGACACCCAGGATGTGATCTCGTCCACGCCGCTGATGCCGCGCACGGCGGCCTCGACGCGCTGCGTCACCTGCGTCTCCAGCTCCGTCGGCGCGGCGCCGGGCTGGCGCACGACGACGCTGGCCATGGGGAAGCTGACGTCGGGATTCTGGTTGACGTCCATCCGGCTGAAGCTGACCAGACCGGCCAGCAGCAGCGCGACGAACAGGACGATCGGCGACACCGGGTTGCGGATGGCCCAGGCGGAGATATTACGAAAACTCATGACGGCTTCCTCGCCTGCCGGTGGATGCGCCGGTCAGACGCATCCCGCCGCTTCATTTCGACTTGCCGGCTTCCGGCTTCACCTTCTGCCCCGGCGTCAGGAACGCGCCGGCCGAAGCCACGATGCGTTCGTCGCCGTTGAGGCCGTTCAGGATCGACACGCCCGCATCGGTCACCTGACCGATCTTGACGTCGCGCCGCTGCACCTCGTCCCGGCCGTTGACGACATAGACGAAATTGCCCTTCTCGTCGCTCTGCACCGCCGATTCCGGCAGCATCGGCGCGGAGCCGGTGCCGCTGACGATCGCGGCGGACGCGAAGCCGCCCGGACGGATCGCCGGATTATAGGGGATGGCGATGCGGGCGATGCCCTGCCGGGTCTGATTGTCGACCACCGGCGACACCTGCCAGACGCGCCCGGCAAATTGCGCCGTGCCGCCGACCGGGGTCACGGTGGCGCTGTTGCCCGGACGGATCGCGGCCAGATCGCCCTCGCTGACCTGGGCCAGCATCTCCATCTCCCCGCCCTTCGCCATGCGGAACAGCACGGCGCTGCCCGAACTCACGATCTGGCCAGGTTCCACCGCGCGGGTCAGCACCAGGCCCGCGGCGGGCGCGCGGATGTCGAGGCGGCCGGTGCGGGCGCGCTGTTCGGCCAGTTGCGCGACGGCGACGCTGACGCGGGCATTGGCGGCGTCGCGGGTGGCGGTGCGCTGGTCGATGTCGGCCTGGCTGATGAAGCCGCGCGACACCAGCGCCCGGGCGCGGTCGAGCTGCGCCTGCGCCAGCTTGGCGTCGGCGCGGTTGACCTCCACCTGCGCGGCGAGGGAGCGGATCTGCTCGGTCTGGACGGAGCGTTCGACCGTCGCCAGCACCTGGCCGGCGCGCACCCAGTCGCCCGGCTGGACCAGCACGCGCGTCACCGCGCCGCCTTCCCCGACCACGCCCACCGGCATCTCCACCCGCGCCGCGAGCGATCCGGTGGCGCTGACGGTGTTCGATACGGTCGACCGGCCCGGGCTGATCACCGTCACGACCGGCGCCTGCACGGCGCCGGCGGGCGCCTCCGCCCCTTTGCCGTGCATGCTGACCCAGGTGGCGGCGGCGATCAGGATGATCGCGATCACGGCGCCGATCGTCAGCCGACGGCGCCAGACGGAGCGTTCCTCCTGCTCGCCAAGGACATCTGCCGGAGCGTCGCCGACCAATGAAGTTTCGTAATTCATCCTGAACCCATCTTTCGGCCATAGGCGCCGTTCGGGTTGCTGTATTATATGAATACATCACCCGGCTCAAGCCCCCATTATCACGGCGGTGCGGAGGACGGCAAAGCCCTTCCGCCGCGCCTGCGGGCCCTTGCCAAAGCGGCACGACTATGGCGCTATGCCCTGTATGGCGGCTGGAGGGCGGCGATGGAATTGCTCGGATGGATCATGGTCGGCCTGTTCGCGGGTGCCATCGCGCGGCTGGTCATGCCCGGGCGCGATCCGGGCGGCTGCGTCGTCACCATATTGCTGGGCATCGCCGGCGCGCTGCTGGCGGGCTATGTCGGGCGGCTGCTGGGCGTCTATGCGCCCGGCGAGCAGGCGAGCTTCATCGCGGCGGTGCTGGGGGCGATCGGCGTGCTGGCGCTCTATCGCTTCTTCTCCGGGCGGGGCTGAACGCAAAAAAGGGCCGCGCCCTTTCGGGGCACGGCCCTTTTGATCGTCTCTGGCGCTGTTTAGCGGACCGAACCGCGACGGACCAGATTGACGATCGCGAGCAGGATGATGGCGCCGACCAGCGACACGAGGAAGCTGTAAAGCGTCAGGCCGTCATTGATCGAACCGCCGCTGAAGATCAGGCCGCCGATGAACGCGCCGACGATGCCGACGACGATGTTCAGCAGGATGCCCTGTTGTGCGTCGGTCCGCATGACCATGCTGGCAAGCCAGCCGATGATGCCGCCGACAACGAGCCACAAGATGATGCCCATTTCTCACTCTCCTTGGACCATAGCCCCTTTCGGGTGGGCTGATCTGTTCAACGGAGAAGTCGGCGTTACGTTCCCTTTCGCACTTGACAAAGAAGAAGGCCGCCGGATGACATATCCGGCGGCCTTCCTGTGCGACCCTTCATTGCTGAAACGGATGATCAGTATTTCTGCTGCCGTTCGTAGAGGGACTTGTAATATTGGATGCGCGTCACGCGCAGGCCGTGCATGCCCGAACGGTCGACGGCGCGCTGCCAGCTCGCAAATTCCTCCAGCGTCAGCGAATAGCGCGCGCAGGCTTCGTCCACGGTCAGCAGGCCGCCGTTCACGGCCGCCACGACTTCAGCCTTGCGGCGCACGACCCAGCGAGTCGTATCGACGGGCGGCAGGCTTTCCAGAGTCAGGGGTTCTCCCAGCGGCCCGACGACCTGTGCAGGTCTGATTTTCTGGTTTTCGATCATTATCACCCTCAATAAGCGGCACTGGCGTTGCCGATTTCAGCAGTGCTTGCCTGTTTGCGCTTCAAGCCCTGAACAGGCCCTAAAGCGCCACGGTAAACGCCCCCTTCATCATCCTTTCCCCACCTTTAAACGGTTCGCGATCAACGGGTTAAAGCTGCCCGCGAGCCCCACGGCCTCGATCTTGCCGCCGGAACGTGGCGCGAGAATATCGGCCAGTTCCTGAACCCAGTCTCCCTCGATCTCCTGCCCCCGCAGGACGCCTGCGACCGCCTGCGCGGTGGGGCTGGCCGCCTGCGCCGCCGCCGAAGCGGCCCGCAAGGACGGCCAGACCGGCACGCGCCGCCGGCCCGAAGGCTTGACGAAGCCGGCCTTGAGCCCGCCCGTCCTGAGGAATCCCAGATCCATGGGAGAGCGGTTTACGGAGCAAAGGATAAGGTCCGGTAAATTTGCCCCCAAAATGGGGTATGGAATGCGACGAAACGTTGAATTCGTCTGGCACCCCGAAGGGCGGGCGACTATATGCGCGCGCATGCAGCCCCAGTTCCAGCTAAACGAGCCGCTCGATGCGCGGCGCATCGTCGTCGCCATGTCCGGCGGCGTGGACAGCAGCGTCGTCGCAGCGCTCGCCGCGCGCACGGGGGCGGAGACCATCGGCGTCACGCTCCAGCTCTACGATCATGGCGCGGCGGTGGGGCGGACGGGAAGCTGCTGCGCCGGGCAGGACATACGCGACGCGCGGGCGGTCGCGGATCGCATCGGCATCGCCCATTATGTCTTTGATTATGAAAGCCGGTTCCGGGATTCGGTGATCGCTGATTTTGCCGACGAATATATGGCCGGGCGCACGCCCATCCCCTGCGTGAAATGCAATATGGGGGTGAAGTTCACCGATCTGTTTGCAATAGCCCGCGATCTGGGCGCCGACTGCCTGGCCACCGGCCATTATGTGCGTCGGGTGGAGGGAGCGCAGGGCGCCGAACTGCATCGCGCCGCCGATCCGGCGCGGGACCAGAGCTATTTCCTCTTCGCCACGACTCAGGTGCAGCTCGACTATCTGCGCTTCCCGCTGGGTGGCCTGCCCAAGCCGCAGGTGCGGGAGATCGCGGCGGAACTGGGCCTGTCGGTGGCGATGAAGCCCGACAGCCAGGACATCTGCTTCGTGCCGGACGGCGACTATGCGAAGATCGTGCGCAAGCTGCGGCCCGACGCTGATGAGGGCGGCGACATCGTCCATATCGACGGCCGCGTGATGGGCACGCACAAGGGGATGATCCACTATACCGTCGGCCAGCGCAAAGGGCTGGAGATCGGCGGCCAGGCCGAACCGCTCTATGTCGTGCGGCTGGATGCGCAGGCGCGGCGGGTGATCGTCGGGCCGAAGGCAGCGCTCGCGGTTTCGGCGGCAAGGCTGAGCGACATCAACTGGCTGGGCGGGGATTTTTCCGGGCCCTTGACGGCCAAGGTGCGCTCCATGGCCAAACCCGTCCCGGCCCGGCTGGAGGGCGAGCGGCTGGTCTTCGACGCGCCCGAATATGGCGTCGCGCCCGGGCAGGCGGCGGTGCTCTATGCCGGGGACCGGGTGCTGGGCGGCGGCTGGATCGCAGCGACGGAAGCGGCGCTGGCGGAGGCGGCGTAAGCCCCTCCCCGCTGCGACTAAGCTACGCCTGCGGCATGGCAAGTCTCGCTCCCCTCCCGCAGGCGGGAGGGGTTGGGGGTGGGCCTGCGCGACCTTGTTCTTTCAGGCTTTCGCAAGTAAGGCCCGCGCGTCATGACTCGTCCGCTCACCTTCGCCATTCCCAAGGGCCGCATCCTCGATGAGGCGCTGCCCCTGCTCGCCCAGGCCGGTATCGAGCCGGAGGCGGAATTCCATGACAAGAAGAGCCGCGCCCTCCGTTTCGCCACCAACCGGCCGGACGTGTCGATCATCCGCGTGCGCGCCTTCGACGTGGCGACCTTCGTCGCGCATGGCGCGGCGCAGATCGGCATCGTCGGATCGGATGTGCTGGAAGAGTTCGACTATTCGGAAATCTATGCGCCCGTCGACCTCGACATGGGGCATTGCCGCCTGTCGGTGGCGGAACCCGAAGGTCTTGCCGACGAGGACGAAGCGGCGATGAGCCATGTGCGCGTGGCGACCAAATATCCCCACCTGACGCGCAAATATTATGAGGCGCGTGGCATTCAGGCGGAATGCGTGAAGCTGAACGGCGCGATGGAGCTGGCCCCTTCGCTGGGCCTGTCGCGGCGGATCGTGGACCTTGTGTCCTCGGGCGCGACGCTGAAGGCCAATGGGCTGGTGGAAACCAATGTCATCATGCAGGTGTCGGCGCGGCTGATCGTCAATCGCGCCGCGTTCAAGATGCGATCGGCGGAACTGACGCCGCTGGTGGATGCCTTCCGCAAGGCCGTGGGGGTCAAGGATGCGGCGTGATCCCTTCACCGTCGTTCGCGCGCAGGTGGGAACCCGTCTCCCGCACGTTGCGCTTGGTGCGTCTTATGGGAGATGGATCCCCGCCTCCGCGGGGATGACGGCAATGGAAGGGGTGCGCCCATGACCTTCCGCCTTTCCACCGCCGACAGCGATTTCGCAGCCGCCTTCGCCGCCCTGGTCGATGCCCGGCGCGAGGCCGATGAGGATGTGTCGCGCGACGTCACCGCTATCCTGAAGCGCGTGCGCGCCGAGGGCGATGCGGCGCTGGCCGACTATACCAGCCGTTTCGACCGGCATGATTTGAACGTCAGCGGCTGGGCGGTCGAACCCGCCGAATGCCGCAAGGCGCTGGACGGCCTTTCGACCGAATTGCGCGACGCGCTGGAACTCGCGGCGGCGCGGATCGCGGCCTATCATGAAAAGCAGAAGCCGCAGGACAGCGACAGCGTGGACGCGGCGGGCGTCCGTCTCGGCGCGCGCTGGAATGCGGTGGATGCTGCCGGGCTTTACGTGCCGGGCGGGCGGGCGGCCTATCCCAGTTCGCTGCTGATGAACGTCATCCCCGCCAGGGTCGCGGGCGTCGAGCGCATCGCCATGGTCACGCCCACCCCTAATGGCGAGATCAATCCGCTGGTGCTGGCCGCGGCCGCCATCGCCGGGATCGAGGAGATCTGGCGCGTCGGTGGGGCGCAGGCGGTGGCGGCGCTGGCCTATGGCACGGACCGGATCAGGCCGGTCGACGTCATCACCGGCCCCGGCAACGCCTGGGTGGCGGAGGCGAAGCGCCAGCTTTACGGCGTGGTCGGCATCGACATGGTCGCGGGGCCTTCCGAGATCGTCGTGGTGGCCGATGGGAAGAACGATGCCGACTGGATCGCCGCCGACCTGCTCAGCCAGTCGGAGCATGACCCGACCAGCCAGTCGATCCTGTTCACCGACGATGCGGCCTTTGCCGATGCGGTGGCGGCGGCTGTGGAAAAGCGCCTGCCCCTGCTCGCCACGCAGGCGGTCGCGAGCGCGAGCTGGAACGCCAATGGCGCGATCATCGTCGTGCGCGACCTGGAAGAGGCCATGCCGTTGGTCGACCGCTTGGCGGCCGAGCATCTGGAACTGGCGGTCGACGATCCCGACGCGCTCTTCAAGCAGGTGCGCCATGCCGGTTCCGTCTTCCTGGGCCGGATGACGCCGGAAGCGGTGGGCGATTATGTCGCCGGGCCGAACCATGTGCTGCCGACCGGCCGCCGGGCGCGATTCTCCTCCGGCCTTTCGGTGCTGGACTTCATGAAGCGCACCAGCTTCCTCAGCCTCGATCAGAACGCCATCGACGCCATCGGCCCCGCCGCCGTCGCGCTGGCGGAGGCGGAGGGGCTTCCGGCCCATGCTGCATCGGTGGCGCTGCGTTTGAAATAATTTCCCCCCTCGCTGCGTTCGGCAAAGGGCTTCGACAGGCTCGGCCCGAACGGTTATGGAAAGACTATGAACGACCGCTCCAAATCCCGCTCCGCCGCGCGCCTCGCCGCGGTGCAGGCGCTCTACCAGCTTGAGATGGAGGGCACGCCGCTCCACCTGCTGCTGCATGAATTCCACCAGCACCGCTTGGGCGCGACCATAGAGGATGTCACCTATGCGCAGGCGGAGGAAAGCTTCTTCGACGATGTCGTGCAGGGCGTGGACCGGCGGCGCGAGGAGATTGACGGGCTGATCGTGGCGCGGCTCTCCAAGGGCTGGAGCCTGGAGCGGCTCGACAAGCCGATGCGGCAGATCCTGCGCGCTGGCACCTATGAACTGCTTGCCCGCAAGGATGTGGCGACCGGCACGGTGATCAGCGAATATGTCGATGTCGCCCATGCCTTCTACGACAAGCGCGAGGCGGGTTTCGTGAACGGGCTGCTGGACGCCGTGGCCAAGGACGTGCGGAAATAGGAACAGAAAATATCCGTTCGGGTTGAGCTTGTCGAAGCCCTTCACGTCCTTAAAAAGAAGAAAAAGCCGTTGGCTTCGCCGGCCTTCGGCTCGACAAGCTCAGGGTGAACGGATTTCATTTCAATGTCCGCTGAATCCCGTTTCCTGACCCTTCTCCGCCTGCTGGCGAACGATCCTGCCGCCCAGGGCTTGCGGGACGATGTGGCGGTCCTCGAAATCGGCAGCGCCCGCCTGATCCTCACCAGCGACACGATGGTGGAGGGGGTGCATTATCTGCCGGCCGATCCGCCCGCGGACATCGGCTGGAAACTGGCCGCCGTGAACCTGTCCGACCTCGCTGCCAAGGGCGCGAAGCCGGTCGGCTGCCTGCTCAACTATGCGCTGTCCGGCGACGACGCCTGGGACGCGGCTTTCCTTGAAGGATTGGGCGAGGCGCTTGGCCGCCATGCCATGCCCTTGCTGGGCGGCGACACGGTGCAGATGCCCAGGGGCGCCCCGCGCAGCTACAGCCTGACCGCGCTGGGCGAAGCGACAGGCCCGATCCCGGCGCGGAGCGGCGCGAAGGTCGGCGACCGGCTCTATCTGACCGGTCCTGTGGGGGATGCGGGCGTGGGCCTCGACCTGCTCAGGAACATGCCCGGCGCTTCGGGGCCGCTGGTGGAGGCCTATCGCCGCCCGCGTCCGCGTCTGGCGGAGGGCGCGCTGCTCGCCCGCCATGTCCATGCGATGATGGACGTGTCCGACGGCCTGCTGATCGACGCCGCCCGCATGGCGGAGGCGAGCGGCCTTGCCGTCACCATCGACCATATCCCGCTCTCCCCCGCGCTGGAGGCGACGCGCGGGGCCAGCAACGCCGTTCAGATC
The DNA here is from genome assembly GCF_002894065.1 of Sphingobium sp. SA916. NCBI lineage: Bacteria > Pseudomonadati > Pseudomonadota > Alphaproteobacteria > Sphingomonadales > Sphingobiaceae > Sphingobium > Sphingobium sp. SA916. The sequence goes on along the minus strand of NZ_LXYF01000074.1, from coordinate 87,917 downwards.
GCCGCGGCTCGGGCGGGGGACGATTATGAACTGCTCTTCGCCCTTCCCGCCGCGGTGAAGCCGCCCGTGCGCGCCATTCCCGTCGGCCGCTTCGCCAAGGGCGGGGGACTGACGCTGACGATAGACGGCGTGGCGATCCCGTTGCCGGACCGGCTCGGCTGGGAACATGGCTGATTTGCCTTAATATCGTAACGGGTTGACGCACGCCGTCCGCCCTGTAGCTTCACCCCCGACCTTTCTCAGCCCGGTAGGACCGCATGATGTGCGTGAGCTACGATGCTGATTGACGCGGTGCCCGACGCCGGAAGCGCATGTTCCGGCCGCCCGCCCTTACGCCCTTCGCCCGCCCGTCATTCCCTGCGGAGCGGCCGATGACAGGCATAACAGGGGGAGAGGAACATCCATGCAGATTGTCACGATTGCCATAGGATGCGGCCTGCTGGCCGTGCTCTACGGCCTCATCACCAGTCGACAGGTGCTGGCGGCGTCCGCCGGCAATGAAACCATGCAACAGATTGCGGGCGCGATTCAGGAGGGGGCGAAGGCCTATCTCGGCCGCCAATATACGACCATCGCCATGGTCGGCGTCGTCGTCGCGGCGCTGGTCTTCTTCTTCCTTGGCGTGACATCGGCGGTCGGCTTCCTGATCGGCGCGATCCTGTCGGGGGCGGCGGGCTTCATCGGCATGAACATCTCGGTCCGCGCCAATGTCCGCACGGCGGAGGCCGCGCGCGGCACGCTGCAAAGCGGGTTGACCGTCGCCTTCCGGGCGGGCGCCATCACCGGCATGCTGGTGGCGGGGCTGGCCCTGCTCGCGATCAGCGTCTTCTTCTGGTATCTGACCGGACCCGCGGGCCATGCGCCCGACGACCGGATCGTGATCGACTCCCTCGTCGCGCTGGCCTTCGGCGCCAGCCTCATCTCCATCTTCGCGCGGCTTGGCGGCGGCATCTTCACCAAGGCGGCCGATGTCGGCGCGGACCTTGTCGGCAAGGTGGAAGCGGGCATTCCGGAGGACGATCCACGCAACCCCGCCGTCATAGCGGACAATGTAGGCGACAATGTAGGCGACTGCGCGGGCATGGCGGCCGACCTGTTCGAAACCTATGTGGTGACGGTCGGCGCGACCATGGTGCTGACCGCGCTGCTGGTGACAGGCGTCGACAACGCCTTCCTGATGCGCCTGATGTCATTGCCGCTGATCGTCGGCGGGGTATGCATCATCACCTCGATCATCGGCACCTATATGGTGCGGCTGGGCGCGAGCCAGTCGATCATGGGCGCGCTCTACAAGGGGTTCTGGACCACCGCGATCCTGTCCATCCCGGCGCTCTATGCCGTGACGCAGTTCGCGCTGGGCGACCTCAACGCCCGTTTCGGCGCCGATCTGGACGGCGCGGGGGGGTATACCGGCATGGCGCTGTTCTGGGCGATGATGGTAGGCCTCGCGGTCACGGGCCTGATCGTCTGGATCACCGAATATTATACCGGCACCAACTACCGCCCGGTGCGCAGCATCGCCCGCGCTTCGGAAACCGGCCATGGCACCAACGTCATCCAGGGGCTGGCCGTCAGTCTGGAGGCGACGGCCCTGCCGACGCTGGTGATCGTCGTCGGCATCATCGTCGCCTATCAGCTTGCGGGCCTGATCGGCATCGCCTTCGCCGCGACCGCCATGCTGGCGCTGGCGGGCATGGTCGTGGCGCTGGACGCATACGGCCCCGTCACCGACAATGCGGGCGGCATCGCGGAAATGTCGCATCTCGACGACAGCGTGCGGGTCAAGACCGATGCGCTCGACGCCGTGGGCAACACCACGAAGGCGGTGACGAAGGGCTATGCCATCGGATCGGCGGGCCTGGCCGCGCTGGTGCTGTTCGGCGCCTATACGGAGGATCTGAAGTTCTACAACTCGGCTCTCGGCCTGACCGAGCCGGTCGATTTCAGCCTCTCCAATCCCTATGTCATCGTCGGCCTGCTGCTGGGCGCGCTGCTGCCCTATCTGTTCGGCGCGATGGGCATGACGGCGGTGGGCCGCGCGGCGGGCGACGTGGTCAAGGACGTGCGCGACCAGTTCGCCACCAACAAGGGGATCATGGAGGGCACCTCGCGTCCCGATTATGCCCGTACGGTGGACCTCGTCACCCGCGCCGCGATCAAGGAGATGATCGTCCCCAGCCTGCTGCCGGTGCTGGCGCCGATTTTCGTCTATTTCGCGATCTCCGCGGTGGCTGGCACGCCCAACGGCTTTGCGGCCCTGGGCGCGTTGCTGCTGGGCGTCATCGTCTCCGGCCTGTTCGTCGCGCTGTCCATGACCTCCGGCGGCGGGGCCTGGGACAATGCGAAGAAATATATCGAGGACGGCCATCATGGCGGCAAGGGCAGCGAAGCCCATAAGGCGGCCGTGACCGGCGATACGGTGGGCGATCCCTACAAGGACACGGCTGGCCCCGCTGTCAATCCGATGATCAAGATCACCAACATCGTCGCCCTGCTGCTGCTAGCCGCCCTGGCGCACGGCGCGTAGTGCCCCGTTAAAAAAGGGAAAGACAGCAAAATGGCTCCGCCCTATAGAAAGGCGGGGCCATTATATTATGGGGGTAAGATTGAGGGGGCTTTCTGTCGTCGCGGGCATGGCGCTCGCGCAGCTTTGCGTGTCGGCCAGTGCGCAAACGGCGCCTGTACCGCGCAAGGAATGGCCGATCGAGGCCTTTGCCGAACTGCCGATGATGGTGGAACCGCAACTCTCGCCCGATGGGATGCGCCTCGCCGCCAGGGTGTCGCGCAATGGCGAACTGCTGCTGATGATCGCCTCCATCATCGAAGAGCCCAACCGTATCCGCACCCTGCAACTGGGGGAAAACGATCTCAACTGGTGGCGTTGGGTCAATGACGACTGGCTGATCGCGGGCATAGGCAGCGAAACCAACGTCCAGGGCATGCCCTGGTCGATCAGCCGCGTCGTCAGCATCAAGCGCGACGGGTCGAAGATCAACCTGCTGGCCAAGAATGTGGCGGCGCAGAATGGCGATGACGTCATCTGGGTCGCCCGCGATGGCACGCCGCGCATCCTGCTCGCCTATCAATCGTCCATCTTCGGCAGTGAACTCGGCTTCTGGCCGCAGGTGGACGAGGTGGATGTCGCCACCGGCAAGATGCGCCCGGTGGTGCAGTCGCGCCAGAATGTCATGTCCTGGTATGCCGATGCGACCGGCACGGTGCGCATGGGCGTGGGCTATGACGATGCGACGCGCATGTCGAAGCTGCTCTATCGCGTCGACGGCCGGTCCGGTTTCCGCACGATCGACCGGGCCAATCGCCGCCGCGACGAATCCATGGTCGTGCCGCTGCTGTTCACGGCCGATCCGGGCAAGGCGATTGCCAGCGACGATCATGAGGGTACTGACGCGCTGTACGAATATGACCTGACAAGGCTGGAACTGGGCAAGAAGATTTTCGCCGCGCCCGGCTTCGACATAGACGGGATCGAACGCGACACCGCCGGCACCGGCCTGGCCGGGGTGCGCTATACCGCCGAAGGACCGGGGGTGCACTGGTTCGACGAGGGGTTGGCGAAGATCCAGGCCGACATCGACAAGGCGGTGGGCGCCCATCGCCGCGCCCGGATCGTGTCCACCAGCCGGGATCATCAGCGCATGATCGTTCATGTCGGCAGCGCGGACCAGCCGGGCACCTATTATTATTACGACACCGCCGCCGGCGCGATGAGCATCCTGTCGAAGATCAGCGAAAATTTCGGGCCCGGCGTCCATCTCTCCCCGGTCAGGACGATCCGTTACAAGGCGCGCGACGGGCTGGAGATCGCGGCGGTGCTGACCGTGCCGGCGGGCAAGGACCCCAAGGGTCTGCCGTTGATCCTGATGCCGCATGGCGGCCCCTTCGCCCGGGACAGCGAGGAATGGGACTGGTGGGTGCAGTTCCTGGCCTATCGCGGCTATGCGGTGCTGCAGCCCAATTATCGCGGCTCCTCCGGCTATGGCACCGCCTTTGCGGACAAGGGCGAGGGGCAGTGGGGCCTTGCCATGCAGGACGACCTCAACGACGCGGTCGACTGGGCGGTGAAGGAAGGGATTGCCGACGCGAAGCGCGTCTGCATCGTCGGCGCCTCCTATGGCGGCTATGCGGCGATGCGCGGCGCACAGCGCGACGGCGCGCGCTACCGCTGCGCGGTCTCCTATGCCGGCGTGTCGGACCTCTCGGCCATGATGCGCTATGACCGCCGCTTCCTCAATCATGGTTCGCGCAAGGACTGGATGAAGGAGCAGGCGCCCGATTTCGCCGCCGTTTCTCCGATCAATTTCGCCGCGCAATTCTCAACGCCGATCCTGCTGATGCATGGCAGGAAGGACCGGCGGGTGCAGGTGAACCAGTCGCGCGAAATGGCGGAGAAGCTGAAGGCGGCAGGCAAGGTCGCCGGACGCGACTATATCTATGTCGAACAGCCTTTGGGCGACCATTTCTTTTCCCGCCAGGCCGATCGGCTGGAATTCCTCCAACGGCTCGACGCCTTTTTGAAGGACCATAATCCGGCCTGAAACCGGGCCCGCGACGTCGAACCGCGCGCTATAGCGGGCCGAACGGTTCGGCGTCGGGCGAGATTGTCATAAATTAGAAATCAGATAGTCACATGAATGTAACGCATCGGTCATAGTTCGCCCGCGTCCGCCACGATGGCGAGGGGAGATTGACTTCATGCGACTGACCCACAAGCTGCTGCCCGCGCTTGCCCTGCTGGCCGTCCCGGCCGTGGCGCATGCCAGCGAGGACGAACAGCTCTGGACCACAGCGAACGCGACGGTGAAGCTGAGCGATCATTGGCGCTTTTCGCAAGAGGTCGTCGCCCGGTTCAGCAACGATCGCGACGGGCTGTACGAGGTCGAGATGAATTCGCTGGTCGGCTACAGGATCGGCAAGAAGGTGACGGTCTGGGCGGGCTATACCCATGACCCGCAATATGACGCCGGCCATTTTTCCGTGATGGAGCATCGCGGGCGCCAGCAGGTCACCTTCGACAATATCGTGAAGATCGGGCCCGGCCAGCTCAGCGCGCGCCTCCGGCTGGAGGAGCGCTGGCGCGAGGGGATCGACGGCACCGCCTGGCGGCTGCGTCCCTATGTCAAATATGTGCTGCCGTTCAGGGAAGGCGGCAAGACCGCGCTGCTCCTCAGCCACGAGAGCTTCATCGACTTCAACACCACCAATTTCCAGCGGGTGCAGGGGGAGGAGCGGATGCGCAACCTGATCGCCATCACCACCCCCGTAGCGAAGAATGTGAATGCGGAGATCGGCTATCTGCACCAGCACGGCTTCCGCCCGGACGCCGACGACAGCAATGACAATGTCGCGTCCTTCTCGCTGAGCTTTTCCTTCTGATCTGCGGCGCGGGGTGCGATCGAGCCGCATCTTCCGCGCGGAAAGCCGGAAAAGCCGAGGGTTGAGGACCGCACCATAGTCTCGGACATTCTCCCTCGTCGCCATCGTGGCTCCAATGGCTCAATATGTCCCCAACAAGACCCTCCCTTCGTGCCTTACCCCATCGGAATCCGGCCACTGACTTCTCAGGAACACGGTGCATTTGACCGTAGCAAATGGCCAGTTATGTACGTTCGCACTTCCCCTCGCCTTCAGGGGAGGGTGGGGCTTAGCATCCACTTTCCACCCAATATCAACCTACGCGTTCTACCCTAGGCCGAGCGCCGTCGCCGTCCAGTAGGTAAGGCCCGCCGCGACATAGGCCAGGATGAACAGATAACCGATCATGAACAGCGGCCATTTCCAGCCGTTGGTCTCGCGCCGCGTCACCGCGATGGTGGAGATGCACTGGGGCGCGAAGACGAACCAGGCGAGGAAGGCGAGCGCAGTCGGCAGCGGCCAATTGTCCTTCAGCCGGTCGCCTAGGCTGCGTTCCAGCTTCGCTTCATCCTCGTCGGCGTCCAGCGAATAGACGGTGGCGAGCGCGGACACGGCCACTTCGCGCGCCGCCATGGCCGGGATCAGCGCGAGCGAGATGTCGCGGTTGAAGCCGATCGGCGCGAGCACCAGGTTGAGCCCGTTGGCGACACGTCCCGCGACCGAATAGTTGACCTGGCTGATGCCGCTATCTTCCGGCGCCTTGGGAAAGCTCAGCAGCACCCAGAGGATCACCGTCGAGGTGAAGATGATCGTGCCCGCGCGCTTGAGGAAGATCACCGCGCGCTGCCAAAGGCCAAGCAATATGTCCTGTGGGCGCGGCCATTGATATTTGGGCATCTCCATCAGGAAGCCGCCGCTCGCGCCCTTGGTGACGGTGCGGCGCAGCATCAGCGCGGCCAGCATCGCGCCGACGATGCCGGAGATGTAGAGGCAGAACAGCACCAGCCCCTGCAAACCGATGCCGAGCGCCACCGTTCGGGCCGGGATGAAGGCGCCGATGATCACCGCATAGACCGGCAGCCGCGCCGAACAGGTCATCAGCGGCGCGATCAATATGGTGGTCAGCCGGTCCTTCGGGTCCGCGATGGTGCGGGTCGCCATGATCCCCGGCACCGCGCAGGCGAAGGAGGAGAGCAGCGGGATGAAGGCCCGCCCAGACAGCCCCACCTTGGCCATCAGCCCGTCCATCAGGAAGGCGGCGCGGACCATATAGCCGGTCGCCTCCAGCATCAGGATGAAGAAGAAGAGGATCAGGATCTGCGGCAGGAACACGATGACCGATCCAACGCCGTTCAGCACCCCGTCGACCAGGAAGGAACGCAGCAGCCCATCGGGCAGCGCGGCCGTCACGGCGTCGCTGGCGCTGGCGACAAAGCCCTCGATCATGGCGATCGGCGCTGCGGACCAGGCATAGACCGCCTGGAACATGATGAAGAGCAGCGCGAGCAGCAGGATCAGCCCCGCCACGGGATGCAGCGCCACCCGGTCGACAGCCGCGGTCAGCCGGCGGGAGGGGGTTTCGCGCACGATGGCCGCGCGGGCAATCCGGCGCGCTTCCCGGCGCAGCCCTTCGAAATCGCGCTGTTCGGCTGAAGCGCGGACCTTGCCTGCGCTGCCGTCGAGCATCGATTCCAGCTCCCCGCGCAGATGATCCAGGCCGCGCTTGCGCACCGCCACGGTGGAGATCACCGGCACGCCCAGTTCACGGGAGAGGATATGGGCGTCCAGTTCCAGCCCGTCGCGGGTGGCGAGGTCGACCATGTTGAGCGCCACGATGGTCGGCAGGCCAAGCGCGATCAGTTCCAGCGCGAAGCGGAGATGATTGTCGAGATTGGACGCGTCGACCACCACGACCAGCGCGTCGGGCAGGCGCTCGCCCGCCTGCCTGCCCAATATGACGTCGCGCGTCACCTGTTCGTCGGGACTGGTGGGGTTGAGGCTGTAGGTGCCGGGCAGGTCGACCAGTTCGATCGGGCGGCCGTCCGACAGGGAAAAGCGGCCCGCCTTGCGCTCCACGGTGACGCCGGGATAATTGCCCAGCTTCTGCCGCGCCCCGGTCAGGGCGTTGAACAGGGCGCTCTTGCCGGCATTGGGATTGCCGACCAGCGCGATCAGCGGCAGGTTCGTCACAGGTCACTGTCCGAGGGGCCGGTGCGGACCGTGATGGCGGCGGCATGGTTGCGGCGCATGGCGATGGTCATGCGGCCGACCTTGCAGGCGATGGGCCCGCGGCCCAGCAACCCGCCATGGTGCAGCGCTTCCACGCTCGCGCCCTCGCACAGGCCGAATTCACGCAGCCTTTGCCCGTCGGACGCGGACAGCGCGTTCCAGTCGATCAGGTCCACATAAGCGGGTTGGCGCAGCGGCAGGTCGGTCAGGCGCAAGGGTAAGGCACTCGTCATTTACTTCTGCGAGTGACTATCAATACCGATTGGAAAAGGCCAGCGCGAATCGGTGCGGCAGCGCGGCAGATTATATGGCCGGGTAGCGCAGCCGCCCGATGAAGCGGGCGAAGCTCAGCCGTTCGCCGCCGCCAATGCCCTTCCACTGGGCCTTGGCGCGCTCGAAGCGCATCACGCCTTCGATCCGCCGCGCCAGGAAAGCGCGGGTCTCCGCCCAGTCATCGCTCTCATCATCGACGAAGACCAGCAGGGTCACGGCATAAACCCCCGCCAGCGTCAGGCGCTTGCTGTAATGATTGAGGTCCGTCGACTCGTCGCCTGCGGCGCGCCACATCACGTCCGCCGCGCGCCAGCCGAGTTTGGCGGCGCGGGCCGCGTTGCGGGGCATGGCCATGACCGCCTGCGCCCGGCGCAGCGCTTCCCGGTCGCGCGCGAGCAGGGTCAGGCGGCTTTCCACCAGCCGCGTTATGCGCTGGCGGATCGACAGGGCCGCCAGCTTCTCAGCCGGCAGCGCCTCCAGCATCCGCGCATCGATGCTTTCGAACCAGGCATCGATCATGTCCATCGCACCCCCTGGAAAGGCCAGCGCGGCGATGTCGGCATCGATGCCGCACTGCTCCGCCGCCATGGCCACCGCTTCCCGGCGCCAGCCGTCGAAGGCGGCATGGCGGGGCAGGATCGGGGCGAGCGCGGCCCGCACTTCGTCGAGCGTCATGTCTTGATGCGTCGGGGTCATGGCCCGCTATTACGCCCCGCCGCGCAGGCGTACAAGCGCGCGGACGCATTAGCCGAGATGAAGGCGGGGAAAGCAAAACTTGGCGGCATGGCGACGGCCAGGGTCTTGAAGCGGCTCCCCAGGCATCCTAGCTGGCTTTGGCAGGCAAGTCCCGTTGCAATCTGCAACTTTGAAAAGGGAGTATTTCATGGCGAATCTGTTCGAACCGGTACAACTCGGGGCGATCCATGCCCCCAATCGCGTGCTGATGGCGCCGCTCACGCGCGGCCGCGCGACACGCGACCATGTGCCGACGCCGATCATGGCGGACTATTATCGCCAGCGCGCTTCGGCGGGCCTCATCATCAGCGAGGCGACGGGCATTTCGCGGCAGGGGCTGGGATGGCCCTTCGCGCCGGGGCTGTGGTCGGAAGAGCAGGTTGAGGCGTGGCGGCCGGTGACGGAGGCCGTGCATGAGGCAGGCGGCCGGATCGTCGCGCAACTCTGGCATATGGGGCGCGTGGTGCACAGCAGCGTGACCGGCGAGCAGCCCGTCTCGGCCAGCGCCACCGCGGGACCGGGCGACGCGCACACCTATGATGGCAAGAAGCCCTATGAACAGGCGCGGCCTTTGGCCATAGACGAAATTCCGGGCGTGATCGCGGATTATGTCCGCGCTGCCAAAAACGCCATCGCGGCCGGTTTCGACGGTGTGCAGATCCATGCCGCGAACGGCTATCTGATCGACCAGTTCCTGCGCGACGGCAGCAACCATCGCGACGATATTTATGGCGGTTCGATCGAAAATCGCGTGCGCCTGTTGCGGGAGGTGACGCAGGCGGTGGCCGACGCCATCGGTGCGGACCGCGTGTCGGTGCGGCTGTCCCCCAATGGCGAGACGCAGGGCGTCGACGACAGCAATCCTTCCGCCCTGTTCGCGGCGGCCGCGGACGTGCTGCAGCAGATCGGCATCGCCTTCCTGGAACTGCGGGAGCCGGGGCCGGACGGGTCCTTCGGCCGGACCGACGTGCCGCGCCAGTCGCCGGTCATCCGCCGGCATTTTTCCGGGCCGCTGATCCTGAACAGCGATTACGACCTGGAGCGGGCGCAGCGGGATCTGGACAGCGGCCTAGCAGACGGCGTGAGCTTCGGGCGCGCTTTCCTGGCCAATCCGGACCTGCCCAAGCGCCTGCGGATCAATGCGCCGCTCAATGGCGCGAACATGGCGACCTTCTACAGCCAGGGCGAGGAAGGCTATGTCGACTATCCGGCGCTGGAGGAAGCGGCCTGAATAGAGGTCTGGGGGCGGGTGGAAAGTGGACACCCCCCCTTCACGCCTTAGGGGAGGGGGCTGGATCGGCCAGCTTCGGCCTCCCATCCTGGGCCCGCCGCAACCTCGAACCGCATAAAGAAAGGGGCCGCCCGGCAGCAGCCCCTTTGCACACCTAAATCCGGCGTCTCAGGCGCTGAATCTCTCCCGCAGCGCCAGCATGGCGATGGCCGCCTTCGCCGCCTCGCCGCCCTTGTCCTTCTCGTCCCGCCTGGCGCGGGTCAGCGCCTGGGCTTCGTTCTCGACCGTCAATATGCCGTTGCCGATCGGGATGCCGTCCATGCTGAGCGCCATCAGGCCGCGCGCGCTTTCGTTCGACACGACTTCGAAATGATAGGTTTCGCCCCGGATCACCACGCCGATGGCGATGAAGCCGTCATAACGCCCGGTTTCCGCCGCCAGCGCCACCGCGCCGGGAATCTCCAGCGCGCCGGGAACCGTCACCACCTCATATTTATGCCCCTCATCCTCCAGCGCGGCGACCGCGCCCTCGATCAGCAGGTCGTTGAGATGGTCGTAGAAGCGCGCTTCGACGATCAGGAATTTTGCCATGGATAGGTTCCTTAAAGCTCGATCGACCGCTGCCCAACCACGGCCAGGTCATAGCCGTCAAGCGCGATCAGGCTGTGGTGCGTGTTGCTGAGCAGGATCATGTCATGGACGCCGAGTTCGGCCAGAATCTGCGCGCCCACGCCATAGTCGCGCAATTCGTCCATGCCCGAATCGGGCTGACCGGCATGATGGCGCAGGCTGCGGCTCATGAAATCGCCCGGCGCCTGGGCGGCGAGGACGACGACGATGCCGGCCCCCTGCCGGGCGATGATCTCCATCGACTTGGCAAGCAGGCCGTTGCGCGGCCCGGTCGATCCATAGACGTCGTCCAGCAGGGAGAGCTGGTGCATGCGGACCAGCGTCGGCTCGTCGGGGGAGACATGGCCCTTCTGCAGCACGAGCTGCTCGGTCTGGGTCGCCTTGTTGTAGAAGCTGATCGCCTTCCAGTCGCCGCCCCACTGGCTGTTGAAGACGGTTTCGGCGCGGCGTTCCACCATATGGTCATGCCGGCGGCGATAGGCGATCAGGTCGCGGATCGTGCCGATCTTCATCCTGTGCTTCTGGGCGAAGGGGATGAGGTCGTCCAGCCGCGCCATGGTGCCGTCGTCCTTCATCACCTCGCAGATGACGCCCGACGGATTGAGCCCGGCCAGACGGGCGACGTCCACCGCCGCCTCGGTATGGCCGGTGCGGACCAGCACGCCGCCATCCTTCGCCACCAGCGGGAAGACATGACCGGGCGTCACGATGTCTTCGGGCCCCTTCGACCCGTCGATCGCGACGGAGATGGTGCGGGCGCGGTCGGCGGCGCTGATGCCGGTGGTCACGCCCTCGCGCGCCTCGATCGACACGGTGAAGGCGGTTTCGTGGCGGGTGCCGTTGTTGCGGCTCATCAGTCCCAGGCCCAGATGGTCGACCCGCTCCTTGCTCAACGCCAGGCAGATGAGGCCGCGGCCATGGGTGGCCATGAAGTTGATCGCGTCCGGCGTCGCCATCTGCGCGGGAATGACCAGGTCGCCCTCATTTTCCCGGTCCTCGTCATCGACCAGAATGAACATACGGCCGTTGCGGGCCTCATTGATGATCTCCTCGGGAGAGGCGAGCGCGGTGCCGCCCTCCCGCTTGGCGAGATAGCTTTCCAGCTTGCCCAGCGTTTCCGCCGTCGGATTCCAGTCCGCCTCGCCCAGCTTGCGCAGGGAATTGGCATGGAGACCCGCCGCGCGGGCAAGGCCGGATCGCGACATGCCGCCCTCCGTAACCAGCGAACGGACCGTATCGATAAGGGCTGACGACATGCTGAAGACTCCTTCCCACGGCGGGATGGAGCGGCATATCACATCAAGATGTGATTATGGCAAGCAATAATCACATTGAGCGAGAGCGTAGGCTCTGCATCCGGTCGAGATAGCGCGCCAGCACATCGATCTCCAGATTGAAGGCGCGGCCCGGCGTCAGGCTGTCCAGCGTCGTCGCGGCGGCCGTGTGGGGGATGATGTTCAGGCCGAAATGGACGGAGCCGTCCGCCTGATCCTCCACCGTGTTGACGGTCAGCGAGATGCCGTCGACGGTGATCGAACCCTTGGCCGCCAGAGCGGAGGCCAGCGCGGCGGGCGCGGCGATGACAAGGCGGGTCGAATCGCCCTCATGCGCGGCGGACACCAAAGTGCCGATGCCGTCGACATGGCCAGTGACGATATGGCCGCCCAACTCATCCCCGACCTTGAGCGCGCGTTCCAGGTTGAGGCGGCCGCCCTGGTCCCACAGGCCCGGCGCCGTGCGAGCGACGGTTTCGGCCGACAGGTCGACCGCGAACCAGTCGGCGCCCTTCTCCACCACCGTCAGGCAGGCGCCCGAACAGGCGATGGACGCGCCGATGGCGACCGATTCCATGTCATAGGCGCAGCCGATCGCCAGCCGCAGGTCGCCGCGCTGTTCATGGGTGCGGATGGTGCCGATGTCGGTGATGATGCCGGTGAACATGAGGAGCGCCTTGCTTGTGTTCCGTTGGCCGCGCCCGGAAGGGGCGGGGCTTTCGGGGTGATCTAGGCGTTCCGGCTGCGGAGGTAAACCTCCAGCCGATCATCGCCCAGCCGCCGTTCGTCGTCGAGCCGCCAGCGGCCATGCGCGCCGGCCAGATCGGTCAGGCCGATGTCGCCCATCCCGGCAAGCCCGGCGCCGATCAGGATCGGCGCGCGATAGAGCAGCAGGCGGTCGACCAGATCGGCGCGCAGGAAGGCGGCGGCGGTCTGTGCCCCCCCCTCGACCAGCAGATGGTCGACATGCGGCAGGGTGGCGATGTCTTCCGGCGCGGCAATGCTATCCCACCCTTCAGGCGCGTCGCCATGGCTGAGCAGCACGCGTCGGGGCGAGCGGTCCTCCAGGCCGGCCAGGCGCACATCCAGCCGGGGCGCATCGGTGCGCAGCGTGCCGCCGCCCACCAATATGGCGTCATGCCGTGCCCGTTCCACATGGGCATGGGCACGGGCGTCCGGACCGGTGATCCAGCGGCTGGACCCATCGGCCAGCGCGATCCGGCCGTCGAGCGACAGGCCCAGCTTGAGCGTCACGGCCGGGCGGCCCAATGTCTGGCGCAGCACGAAACCGCGCATCGCGGCGGCGGCTTCCTGCGCCATCAGCCCCATTTCGACCACGATGCCGCGCTTGCGCAGCCAGGCGGCGCCCTGCCCGTCGGTGCGCGGATCGGGATCGCGCAGGGCGATGACGACGCGGCGGACCCCTGCCCGCGCCATCAGGTCGGCACAGCGCGGACCGCGCGGGGAAAGGTGGAAGCAGGGCTCCAGCGTCACATAGGCGGTGGCGCCGCGGGCGCGGTCCATGGCCTCCTCAAGCGCCTGCGCCTCGGCATGGGGGCGGCCGCCCTTTTGCGTCCAGCCGCGCCCGACCACATGCCCGTCCTTCACGATCAGGCAGCCGACATTGGGATTGGGCGTGGAAAGGCCGCGTCCCCGTTCGGAAAGTGCGATGGCGGCGGCCATGAAGCGCCGGTCCTGAGCGGGATCGGCGGGGGGCAGGACGCTTTTGGATCGGGCGCTCAGGGCTGGGCCGCCCCGCTCTGGGCTGCTCCGGGGACGGATTTCTCCGCAGCCTCGGCCTTGGCCAGCCGGGCGTCGAGCTGGGCGTTGATCTGCTTCAATGCTTCCTTGCGGCGGGCGGTGTTGCGGGCCTCGTCCTTCTTCCAGTCGATGCCGAAAATATCGGCCACGCCCTGCATTTCCTTCTGCTTCTTCTCGATCGCCGCCTCCCGCTTGGCGAGGTCGATCTTCTGCTGGAGGATGATCGCCGCGTCGGACCGGCTGGAGTCCCAGCTCTGGACATAGAAGATCTGGTTGCGCGTCGGCATGGTGTTGGTGTTGGCGTCGACGATGAAGGCCCAGATGATGACCCAGGTGACCGCGACGGACAGGCCGAGCAGCGGCCATTTATGAGGCCGGTTCTCACGAAAATAGCTCCACAGGTCGCTCATCGCGCTCTTGGGAGACACCGGACGGGGGAAGATCGCCATCGCGCCGATATAGGGTAAGGCGGGGCCGGATGCAAAAGCGCTGTTGCTGTCCGTCATGATTTCCGGCCCCTTCCTGTTGGATTTCAGACGTCTGCCAGGCGGAAATGGACGGTCAGCACCTTGGTCGAACTGACCGGCACGCCATCCCGAGTCGCCGGGCGGAAGCGCCATTTGCGCAGGGCATGGCGCTGGGTGGCGATCCAGAAGGCCTCGTCCGCCGCCGACAGCCGCTCTATGTCGGTGACGCGCCCGTCGGGCCCGATGGTGACGCGGACCACCACCTTGCCCTCCATCCCCTGCCGGATCATCGCACCGGGATAGTCGGGCTGGAACGCGGCCAGCGCGCGGGGATCGATGGTGGCATCGGCCAGCACCGGTTCGGGCGTCGGCGGGACTATGGGCGGCATGATCGTGCCCGTGCCGGAATCGCCGGCGGCCATGCCATCGTCGGCCTTCGTCGTGAAGCCCGTCGGCGGCGGCGGGACGACGGGCTTGTCCACCACGGTCGGATGGGATTTGGCTCGCGGCAGGGGTTTGGAGTCGTTTTCCGGCTGCTGCTGTTCCGGGGGCGGCGGCGTATCGTCCACCGGATAGGTCAGCAGCGGCGGTGGATCGCGGAAGACATCGACCACTTCCTTGGGCATCAGCAGATAGGCCCCGACCACCAGTGCATGGACGGCGATCGCCCCGCCTATGCCGAAGGAAGATCGGTTGCCGCCGCTATAGCCGGAAACCTGAGCCTGCCCACCTGCTGTCCGCAACGTCATCAGTCGCATATCGCACCCTCCTGTCATGCGATCCTTCCCGGATCGAAATGTCATGTTACAACATATTTCTATGATATGTTGCAACATTAATTTTTGACCATTTCCAATGGTGACAGCCCAAGGTGCTGCCTCAAATTGCCCGAGAACGCTCCAGCTTGTAGTCATTGGCGGGAGGAGACGAATTGGGCGCAGACAGACCGCTTTCCCCCGTTTGCCCTGAGCCTGTCGAGCCGAAGGCGGCGAAGCCAAGGACTTCATTTCTCCTTGAAACTGTGGCGTCGGTCGCACCCCCTGTGGCTGTGCCGGATCGCGGCGTCCCGGCTCGCCTTGCTGTCGGGCGCCTGCTGCTGGGCATCATCGCGCACTGATTTGTGGACCTTCCAAGACAGCCCGCTATAAGGGCCTGCTAACGCTTCGGAGGAAACATGGCGGGTTCGGTCAACAAGGTCATTCTGGTGGGCAATCTGGGCGCGGACCCGGAGGTGAAGAGCTTTCAGAATGGCGGCAAGGTGTGCAACCTGCGGATCGCGACCTCCGAAAGCTGGAAGGACCGCATGTCGGGCGAGCGCAAGGAACGCACCGAATGGCACAGCGTCGCCATCTTCTCCGAGGGGCTGGCGGGCGTGGCGGAACGCTTCCTGCGCAAGGGGTCGAAAGTCTATCTGGAGGGCCAGCTGCGCACCCGCAAATGGCAGGACCAGTCGGGCAATGACCGCTATACCACCGAAGTGGTCCTGCAGGGGCCGGGCGCGGTGCTGACCATGCTGGACGGCGCGCCGGGCGGCGGCGGTCAGGGAGGCGGCTTCGGCGGTGGCGGCCGCTCGCAGGGCGGCGGCGACTGGAGCGGCGGTTCGAGCGGCTTTGGCGGTGGCGATTATGACGATTTCGGCGGCGGCGGCGGCTTTGGCGGCGGTTCCGGCCGCTCTTCCGGCGGCGGACGCGGCGGCGCTGGCGGGCCCAATTTCGACAATGACCTGGACGATGAAGTGCCGTTCTGAGGGCATTTTCCTGAAAGAAGGATCAGCGCCCCGCCCGGAAGGATGGGGCGTTTTTCTTTTGGTGGTCGGGCAGGATGGCGAAGGTCGATGGCCGGCCTGGTGAACCGCGTTGCTGCGCCGGCATCGGAACGAGCATGGCGCTTGATCCCGCGATCGGCAAATATGCGCCAGCGGCCAACAAAACTTACTTTCCCCGGCATTTTGCCCTAGGCGCTTCCCATGCCCCGCCCTTCCCGCCCCGAGGACGTCCCCGGCCTCCCCGCCCGCCGCGCAGCGCTTCGCCTGCTCGACGCTGTGCTTCGGCGCGGCGACCCGCTTGAACTCGCGCTGCATGGCGCGGCGCAGGGGCTTGCTCCCGCCGACCGGGCGCTGGTTCACGCCATCGCTGCCGAGACGCTGCGCCACCTGCCCGATCTCGACGCGCTGATCGACAGCGCCACGCGCCAGCCGCTGCCGCACGACGCCAAGGCGCGCATGGTCCTGCGCATCGCCCTTATCCAGGTGCTGGCGCTGGGCACCGCGCCGCACGCCGCCATCGCCACCGCCCTGCCGCTGGTGGATGGCGGTCCGCGCAAGCTGGTGCACGGCGTCTTCGGCACGCTGACCCGCGCCGATCCGGCGCTTCCCTCACCCCCCACCCTGCCCCCGGAGACCGCCAGCCGCTGGGCCGCGCAATGGGGGGACGCCATGCCGCAGGCCGCCGCGCACGCCTATGGCCAGCGTCCGCCGGTCGACATCAGCCTTCGCGATCCCGCCCGGACCGCGCATTGGGCCGAAGCGCTCAACGGCCGGAGCCTTGCCCCTGGGCATGTCCGCCTGCCCGAAGGTGCAGCGATCCCCGACCTGCCCGGCTTCAGCGAAGGCGCCTGGTGGGTGCAGGATCTGGCCGCCTCCACCCCCGCGCGCCTGTTGGGCTTGGGCGAGGGACGCCACGTCCTCGACCTCTGTGCCGCACCCGGCGGCAAGACGATGCAGCTTGCCGCCGCGGGGTGGCGCGTCACGGCGGTCGACCAGTCGAAGAAGCGCCTTGAACGATTGGGCGAAAATCTGGCGCGTACCGGCCTTTCCGCCGCCATCGTGCAGGGCGACCTGCGCGCATGGGAACCCGATGGGGCGGCCGACGCCATCCTGCTCGACGCGCCCTGCACCGCAACCGGTATCTACCGCCGGCATCCCGACGTGCTGCACCGCATCGGCCCGCGCCAGATCGCGGAGCTGGCCGAACTCCAGACCGAACTGCTGGCTCGCGCTGCGGCATGGCTGAAGCCGGGCGGCACGCTGATCTACGCCACCTGCTCGCTCGAACGGGCCGAGGGCGAGGAGCAGGTCGCCCGCTTCATCGACGCCCGGCCGGATTTCAGCCCGCTGCCCGCGACGCCCGGCGAGCTGCCCGACGGCATCGTGCCGACGGCGCAAGGATGGGTCCGCACCCTGCCGGACAGCCTTGCCGCGCAGGGCGGAACCGACGGCTTTTTCGTTGCAAGGCTGATACGATCCACTAAGCCTTAACCAAGCAACCCTATGGTGCGATCCGGCATTCAGAAAGACCTGCCTTGCGCCCGACCGAGCCCCTTCCCCTGAACCATAGCTGGCCGCTCTATGCGTTGCGCGACCATCTTGCGCCGGTGATGCTGGACGACCGCATCGCCCGCGACGATGGGGCGCTGGCGGAGCGCGGCCTGGGCCTGTGGCATTGCGACCTCAGCGACGACAGCCTGAACTGGACGGACGGGGTCTATGACATTTTCGGGCTGGAACGCGGGATGACGGTCCCCCGCCCGCTGGCCGTGTCGCTCTACACGCCCGAAAGCCGTGCCGCGATGGAGCAGTTGCGCGCCTATGCGATACGCCACAGGCGCGGCTTCACGGTGGATGTCGACATCCGCCCGGCGGACGGCGGCGAATGCGCCATGCGCCTGATCGCCGCGCCCATCATCCAGCGAAATCAGGTGGTTGCGCTGCACGGCGTCAAGCAGTTCCTGCCCAGGGGTTCCAGGCCGTCGACCGGCCTTGATCCCACGCTGTTCATCCTGTCCTGACAGGCCGGGCGAGTCCGCACGCCGACGCCTGTCGCCAAAAGCCTGTGGATAGCGTTAATCGGGCGTTGCCCTGACCTGCGGCCAAGGCTAAGGCCGATGGTCAAATGACCAGCCCGATCCTGATCTCACCCTCCATCCTGTCCGCCGATTTCGCCCGTCTGGGCGAGGAGGTCCGCGCCATCGACGAAGCGGGTGCGGACTGGATCCATATCGACGTGATGGACGGCCATTTCGTACCCAACATCACCATTGGTCCCGGCGTGGTGAAGGCGCTGCGTCCGCATACGAAGAAGCCGTTCGACGTCCACCTGATGATTTCCCCGGTGGACCAGTATCTGAACGCCTTTGCGGAGGCGGGCGCCGACATATTGACCGTCCATCCGGAGGCCGGACCGCATATCCACCGCTCCATCCAGCACATCAAGTCGCTGGGCGTGCAGGCGGGCGTGGTGCTGAACCCCGGCACCCCGGCCAAGATGCTGGATTACCTGATCGACGATGTCGACCTGATCCTGGTGATGAGCGTCAATCCGGGCTTCGGCGGACAGAGCTTCATCGCCAGCCAGCTCCGCAAGATCGAGGCGATCCGGAAGATGATCGAGAAGTCCGGGCGCGACATTCGTCTGCAGGTGGACGGCGGCATCGACTTCGCCACCGCGCCACAGGCGATCGGGGCGGGCGCCGACGTTCTGGTGGCCGGCACCGCGACCTTCCGGGGCGGTCCGTCCGCCTATGCCGACAACATCCGGACGCTGCGCGGCGGGTGAGCGACCGCCGCCGCCCTTCCCCCCATTCCGCCCCCGAGGAGGCCGGACCCGGCCCGGAGGACGGGATCGAACAGGGCAAGCGGCTCATCCGCATCGCGGATGACAAGGGACTTTCGCTGGCGCAGCGCATCGCCAACCGCTTCTATCTGCTGAGCTGGAAGACGCCGATCCACGGCCGCCGGCTGAAGGGCAAATATCCGCTCAAGCTGCTTGCCGTGCCCGACGATGAAATCCCGGGCAACGCCCATGCGGGTCAGGCGATCCGCGCCGGCTATTTCCTGTTCCGGGGCCTGAAACTGCCTCTCGACAGGCTGGATTTCGCCAATCCGGGCGTGACGGCGGGCTTTGCCGATTATCTGCACGGCTTCCATTGGCTGCGCGACCTTGCCACCGTGGCCACCCGCGAACAGGCCGCGCCGATTGCCGAAGGCGTGATGCGCAAATGGCTCGCCGCCCATGCCGACACGCCCAGCGAACCCGCATGGCGCGCCGACAATGCGGGCTGGCGCCTGCTCTTCTGGTCGGCCCATGCGCCGCTGATCCTTTCGTCGAGCGACCTCGTCTATCGCTCTCTGGTGCTGAACTGCATCGCCCGCACCGCCCGTCATCTGGACCGCAGCGCGGACAAGGCGCCGGTCGGCCTGCCGCGCCTGGTCGCCTGGGGCGGGATCGTCGCGGCGTCGATGCTGCTGCCGGGCGGCGCGGCGCGCAAGCTGTTCGGAGAAGCCGGGCTCAAGCGCGCGCTCGACAGCGGCCTCCATGGCGACGGCGGCATCATCTCGCGCTCGCCGCTGGACCAGCTGGAAGCGATCATGCTGCTGACCATGGTCGCCGCCGTCTATGAAGTGCGCCGCGAACAGACGCCTGCCTTGCTGAAGGAGGCACTGGCCAAGGCCGTGCCGGCCCTGCTCGGCCTCACCCATGGCGATGGCGGGCTTGGCAACTGGCAGGGTGCGGGCGCCATCGATCCCGCCACCATCGACGCCGTCATCCGCGCCAGCCGCGTGCGCGCCCGTCCGCTGCGGCAGGCCAATGGCTGGGGCTATCAGCGGCTCGCCGCCGGGGGCACCGTGGTGCAGGTCGATGCCGCCCCGCCCCCCGTCGCCCAATTGGCCGATGCGGGCTGCGCCTCCACCGGCGCGGTCGAGATCAGCGACGGGCAGCAACGGCTGATCGTCAACTGCGGCGGCGCCGCGCTGGAGGGCGCGTGGATGCCGCGCGATCTGGCGCAGGGGCTGCGCACCACCGCGGCGCACAGCACGTTGGTGCTGGACGACAGCAATTCCACCGCCCTGCTGCCCGACGGCACGCTGGGCAAGGGCGTGACAGAGGTGGAAATCAACCGGCAGGAGACGGAAAGCGGCAGCCGCCTCGACCTCAGCCATGACGGCTATGTGCGGCGCATGGGCTATGTCCACCGCCGCCTGCTGCTGATGAGCGCGGACGGCAAGGAAATCCGTGGCGAGGACATGCTGACGCCCGCGGTGCGGCGGCGCAAGCCGGTGAAGCTGCCGGTCCAGCTTCGATTCCACCTCGCCCCCGGCGTCGAGCCCACGCCCACCGCCGACGGCATGGGCGCCCTGCTGCGCATCGACACCGGCGCGACATGGCAGTTCCGCGCCAATGCGGGGAAGCTGGCGATCGAGGAAAGCCTGTGGGTGGATGCCCAAGGCCGTCCCCATGGCACAAAGCAGCTGGCTGTCACCAGCGAGGCCCTTCCGGGCGGCTCGACCGTGGGGTGGTTGCTGAAAAAGGTGAGCTGAGCGCCTCGCGGCCCGTGCAATGAGGCCGCCCGCTTGCCCCATGGCGATTGCCGCGATTTCCGGGACGGCGAATGTTCCCTTTCACTCGGAATCGCTTTAGAGGCCTGCGGCAAGCCTGAGCGGCACCCGAACAGCAGCAGGAAGCACCTCCATGTCAGACGTCATCATCAAGCGCGCCCTTCTTTCCGTTTCGGACAAGTCCGGGCTCATCGAACTGGGTCAGGCGCTGGGCAGGCATGGGGTCGAGCTGGTGTCGACCGGCGGCACGGCCAAGGCGCTGCGCGAGGCGGGTCTGGAGGTCAAGGACATCTCCGACCTCACCGGCTTCCCGGAAATGATGGACGGCCGCGTCAAGACGCTGCATCCGAAGGTCCATGGCGGCCTGCTCGCCGTGCGGAACAATCCCGATCATGTCGCCTCCATGCAGGCGCACGACATCGGCGCGATCGATCTGGTGGTCGTCAACCTCTATCCCTTCGCCGCCACCGTCGCCAAGGGTGCGGAGCGCGAGGAGATCATCGAGAATATCGACATTGGCGGCCCCTCCATGGTCCGTTCCGCCGCGAAGAATCATGAAAGCGTGGCCATCGTCACCGACCCCGCCGACTATGCCCGGCTGATCGCGGAAATGGAGGAGAAGGGCGGCGCGACCAGCTACGACTTCCGCCGCATGCTCGCGGCCAAGGCCTATGCCGCCACCGCCGCTTACGACGCGATGATCGCAAGCTGGTTCGCCTTTGCCGATCAGGGCGTGCAGTTCCCCGAAAGCCTCTCGGTCTCCAGCACGCTGGGTTCGACGCTGCGCTATGGCGAAAACCCGCATCAATCGGCTGCCCTCTACCTGCCCGTCGGCCCGTCGGCCAACGGTATCGCCCAGGCGAAGCAGATCCAGGGCAAGGAACTCAGCTACAATAATTACAACGACGCCGACGCCGCGCTGGAGCTGGTCAGCGAGTTCCGCGACGGCCCGCCGACCGTGGTGATCGTCAAGCATGCCAATCCCTGCGGCGTCGCCACCGGCGCCACGCTGATCGAAGCCTATGAAGCCGCGCTTGCCTGCGACAGCGTGTCGGCATTCGGCGGCATCATCGCCGTCAACCGCCCGCTCGACGGTCCGACCGCCGAGGCGATCAGCGGCATCTTCACCGAAGTCGTCGCCGCCCCCGATGCGGACGAGGACGCCAAGGCGATCTTCGCCAGGAAGAAGAACCTTCGCCTGCTGCTGACCGGCGACCTGCCCGATCCGGCCCGTGCCGGCCTCCAGATCAAGAGCATTGCCGGCGGTCTGCTGGTGCAGGGCCGCGACAATGGCCGCGTCAGCCGCGATCAGTTGAAGGTGGTGACGAAGCGCGCGCCTACCGAGCAGGAGCTGAACGACTGCCTGTTCGCCTGGACCGTCGCCAAGCATGTGAAGTCGAACGCCATCGTCTATGCCAAGGGCAACAGCACCGCCGGCATCGGCGCGGGACAGATGAACCGGCTGGAATCCGCGCGCATCGCCGCATGGAAGGCGAAGGATGCCGCGGAAAAGGCCGGCTGGGCGGAGGCCCGGACCATCGGTTCGGCGGTTGCGTCGGACGCCTTCTTCCCCTTTGCCGACGGCCTGCTGGCGGCGGTCGAGGCGGGCGCGACGGCGGTGATCCAGCCCGGCGGCTCCATCCGCGACGAGGAAGTGATCGCCGCCGCTGACGAGGCGGGTCTGGCAATGGTCTTCACCGGCATGCGCCACTTCCGCCACTAAGGGCGATTGATGCGGATGCGAAAGGGCGCCGATCCTTTCGCATCCGCAAAAATAGCGGTTTTCAGCCACTTTCTGCCAAGTGGCCCCTTTTCATATGCCTTCACGAAGCCTATTTAGAAGAGGACCCTACTCCCACGTCAGGCGTTGGGCAGATCCGATAAGAGTTCGACAGGAGATACAGGATGACCAGAAAGACGTTGGTGGCGCTGACCGCCGCGATGACCCTTGCCTTGCCCGCAGCAAATGCCTTTGCCGGCATCAACGATATGGACGTGGTGGTCGACGGCCGCACCGGGACGGAAACCCGCAGCATCGCCGTGTCGATGGCTGACCTGAACCTTGCCAGCACCCATGGCGTCCGCGTGGCCGACTCCCGCATCACCAAGGCGGCGAAGAAGGTCTGCGGCTGGATGAACGGATCGATCCTGCCCGCCACGCCGGACTATCGCGCCTGTTTCGGCGAGGCGCTCGACGGCGCCCGCACGGACCTCAACACGCTGATCCAGGCACAGCGCCAGGGCTGATCCGCCCTTTTGAAAAGAGTGGAGGCCGGCGGCTCACCATGGCCGCCGGCCTTGCCTTATCTTGCATTGTTACCGGCTATTAACTACTCCTTAGAAGATTTCCTTCACCTAAACCGGCGAAGGATTTCACCGGGGGGCCTTGGATGCCGCAGAACGACCACCATGTGGATGTCGCCATCATTGGCGCGGGGCCGGCTGGGTTGACGGCCGCCTATCTGCTGACCAAGAAGGGCTATTCGGTCAGCGTCATCGAAAAAGACCCGGTCTATGTCGGCGGCATCAGCAGAACGGTGGAACTGAACGGCTTCCGTTTCGACATTGGCGGCCATCGGTTCTTTTCCAAGTCGAAGGAGGTCGTCGACCTCTGGAACGAGATACTGCCCGACGACTTCATCCAGCGCCCGCGGATGAGCCGCATCTATTATGAAGGCAAATTCTACAGCTATCCGCTGCGCGCCTTCGAAGCGCTCGGCAATCTGGGGCTGTGGCGATCGGCGCTCTGCATGGCGAGCTTCGCCAAGGCGAAGCTGTTCCCCAATCGCGATGTCCGTTCCTTCCAGGACTGGACGGTCAACGCCTTCGGCCACAAGCTGTTCTCGATCTTCTTCAAGACCTATACGGAGAAGGTGTGGGGCATGCCCTGCGACGAGATGTCGGCGGACTGGGCGGCGCAGCGCATCAAGGGCCTGTCGCTCTGGGGCGCAGTGACCGACGGCCTCAGGCGATCCCTGGGCCTCAACAAAAAGCCCAATGACGGCATGGCGACCAAGACGCTGCTGGAAAGCTTCCGCTATCCGCGCCTTGGCCCCGGCATGATGTGGGAAGCGGCCCGCGACTTCGTGGTCGCGCGGGGCAACCGCGTGCTGATGGCGCACAGCCTGGAGCAATTGTCGCAGGATCAGGCGAGCGGCGGCTGGCGCATGGTGGCGCGCGGCCCGGACGGCGAAGTCGCCATCACCGCCGGCCATGTCATCAGTTCCGCCCCGATGCGCGAGCTGGCCGGCCGCATCCGTCCGCTGCCCGCGACGCTGGGCCAGGCGATGGACCTCAAATATCGCGATTTCCTGACCGTGGCGCTGATGGTGAAGGGCGAGGACATCTTCCCCGACAACTGGATCTATATCCACGATCCGAAGGTGCAGGTCGGCCGCATCCAGAATTTTCGGAGCTGGTCCCCCGAAATGGTGCCGGACCCCGATCTGGCCTGCGTCGGCCTGGAATATTTCTGCTTCGAGGGCGATGGCCTCTGGTCGTCGAGCGACGCCGATCTGATCGAACTGGCGAAGAAGGAAATGGCGACCCTGGGCCTGTGCGACCCCGCCGATGTCGTCGGCGGCGCGGTGGTGCGGCAGGAAAAGGCCTATCCGGTCTATGATGACGGCTATGCCGACAATGTCCTTGCGATGCGCACCGAATTGCAGCGGCTTTATCCGACGCTGCATCTGGTCGGCCGCAACGGCATGCACCGCTACAATAATCAGGACCATGCGATGATGACGGCGATGCTGACGGTCCGCAATATCGAGGCGGGCGAGCAGCTTTACGACATCTGGGCGGTCAATGAGGATGCCGAATATCACGAAGCGGGCGAGGAAGGGCAGGACGCAGCCGGCCGGCGCGCCGCGCTCGCCAGCGAAAGGCTGGTGCCCAATCGTCTGAAGGCGGCCTGACCCCCATGCCCCATTGGGTGCGGAGCATGGCCGGGCCGTTCAACGCCGTCTTCGGCCGTTTCACCTTCACGCGCTATCTTCTGGCTAGCATCTGCGCGCTGTCGGCCGATTTCGCTCTGTTCATGCTGTTCCACCGGCTGGGCGTGCCGCCTGCCATTGCTGCGTTCGGCGGCTATTCGGGCGGACTGGTCCTGCACTGGATGATCAGCACGCAATTCGTGTTCGACATGCAGCAGCCGGCGACGCATGGACAGCGGATCGCCTTCATCCTCAGCGCCCTGATCGGCATGGCGATCACCATGGGGCTGGTGGGCGGGCTGAGCAGCCTGGGGCTTCCGCCCGCCATGGCCAAGCTGGCGGCCGTGCCGGTGAGCTTCCTGTCCGTCTATGCGATCCGGAAATATGGCATCTTCGCCCGCGCCTGACAGCGGCCCCCTTCCCAAGACAGCCTCTATCGCCGGTTGGCAGATCGGCGTGGCGGTCCTGCTGCTCTGGGCCCTGTGCTGCGCGGTCATGCTCTGGCTGTTCCGCAACGGGCTGACCACGCTCGAATTCCGCGATCCCGATGACGCCATGCGGCTGCAACAGGTCCGCGACTGGCTGCATGGCCAGGATTTCTGGGACGTCAGCCAGCACCGGGTAAACCCGCCGGCGGGCGGACCGATGCACTGGTCGCGCATCGTCGACATGCCGATCGCCGCGCTGATCCTGATGCTCCAACCGCTGCTTGGGCCTGCAAGGGCCGAAGTCGCCGCCTGTGCGCTGGTGCCGCTGCTGCTGCTGGGCGGGCTGACGGGCACGGTCTTCCTGGCGGCGCGGCGCGCTGCCGGCGGCGTCTTCGTCCCGATGCTGGCGGTTGCGCTGCTGCTGACCACGCCGACCATCCTGGTCCAGTTCACCCCGTTCCGGATCGACCATCACGGGTGGCAGATCTGGATGGCGGCCATGGCCCTGTGCGGCGCACTGGATGCCCGTCGCCTGAGGGGCGGCTTCACGGCCGGCCTTGCGCTGGCGGTGTGGCTTCAGATCTCCAGCGAGGCGCTGCCCTATGCCGCGCTGTTCGCCGGCGCCTTCGCCCTGCGGACCTGGTTCGACCGGCGGGATGCGGCGCGGATCGCCGCCTATGCCGCCACGCTGGGCGGCGGCGCGCTCCTCCTCCTGCTGCTGCTGCGCGGCCCCGGTGCGGCGCTGGTCCGATATTGCGACAGCCTTTCGGCAGCCTATATCTGGCCGCTCGTGGCTTTTGCGCTGGCGATGCCGCTTGCCCTGCGCCTGATCGACACGACCAGCGTCCGGCGACGCTTCATGGCGACGGCGGCGGCAGGAGTTACGGCGGCCGGCGTGTTCCTGCTGAGCGGCGGAGCCTGCCTTTCCGGCGATCCCTTCAAGGCGCTCGGTCCGGTGGCTTATCGCCTATGGTATCTCCAGGTGAAGGAGGGCCGCCCGGTCTGGGAACAGGGTCTTCTGATGGCGGGGATCATCCTGCTGCCGGCGGCCATGGGGCTGGTCAGCACGATCGTCGCGGCCTGGCGCGCCACGAAAAGGGAGGCGCGGGACCGCTGGATCGTCATTGCCCTGCTGCTGACCGGAGCGCTGGCGGTCGCGATCCTCGTCCTGCGCGCCATGTCGGTGGCGCATGTCCTGGCGCTGCCCGGCACGGCCTGGCTGCTGCTGGCGATCTTTCAGCATATCCAGAGCTGGAGCAGGGCCGTGGCGCGCATCCTGGTGACGGCGAGCGTCGCCATATTGCTCACCCCGGCGGGCCTTTGCGGCGCCTGGATATTGATCACGAGCGGCGCGGCGGAAAAGGAGCAGCCCGAAACCGTCAATTGCCGGACGGCCGCGCTGCTGGCTCCCTTGCGGGCGCTGCCCCGCTCGACCCTGTTCGCGCCGCTCGATCTGGGGCCCGACATCCTCGTGCGAACCGGGCACAGCGTGATCGGCACGGCCCATCACCGCAATGCCGCCGGCATCACCGCGGTCATCGACGGTTTCACGGAAGCGCCCGAAAAGGCCTTTGCGACCATCATGCGCCTGAATGGCGGCAGGGGCGCGGATTATCTGCTGATCTGCAACGAGATGAACGAGATCAAACATTATCGCGCCGACTTCCCGAAGGGCCTGGCCGCGGCGTTGAAGCGCAACCGGCCCCCGCGCTGGCTGCAGCCGGTTCCCACCAAGGGGCCGCTCCGCATCTACAAGGTGATCGCTCAGCCGGCGACGAAGGCCAGCGCAACGCCGTTCATGCAATAGCGCTTGCCGGTGGGCTTCGGCCCGTCATCGAACACATGGCCCAGATGGCCGCCGCAGCGGGCGCAATGCACCTCCGCTCGCGGATAGCCCAGTTCGAAATCGCGCGAGGTGCCGACGGCGCGGGGCATCGGCGCCCAGAAGCTGGGCCAGCCCGTGCCGCTATCGAACTTGGTCTTCGAGCTGAAAAGCCGTTGCCCGCAACCGGCGCAGGCGAAAATACCGGTGCGATGTTCCTTGTTGAGGGGACTGGTGAAGGGATATTCGGTCGATCGCTTGCGCAGCACCTGATAGGCGGGCGGGCTCAGGCGCTTGCGCCATTCGGCATCGCTGAGCGTGAAGGGATAGGCGGCGGCCCTGCCCAGCCCGGCCTGCCAGAGGACGATCGTCGTCGCGGCACAGCCGCCCATGCCCAGAAAGCGCCGCCGGTTCATGGACCCCGCCATAGCAGGGTCAGCCTGTCGCGCTTCTGAACAGCTGCTTCCACCAGCCGCCGCCCGATTTCAGCACATGGCGGCGGAACAGCAGCACGCCGATGCGGATGATGAGGCCGACCCAGAGCATCTGCCAGGCTATGGCCAGGAGATGGGGCCAGAGCGTGTCCACCTGCGCCGCGCGGGCGATCATGGCGAAGGGGGAGGAGAAGGGCAGGATAACCGCCGCGACCTCCGGCGGCGATCCCATCTTGTCGACGGCATAGGTGGCGAAGAAGAAGATCAGCATCTGCCCCATGGTCACGGGCATGTTGAGCGTCTGCACCTCCCGCACGGTCGCCGCCTGCGCGCCGATGCCCAGGAAGAGGGAACCGAGCAGCGTATAGGCCATGGCGAAATAGATGACGGCCAGCATCAGGAAGAGGGGCCAGCCGATGGCGGGCTCCGGCAGGCTGACGCCAGGGGTCTTCAGCGCCAGGAACACGCAGAAGGCGGTCCCGCCCCAGAAGAGGATGCCGACGAAGCTCATCGCCAGCATCGCCATCAGCTTGCCCAGGAAGATCGCGTCGACCGGCACGGCGGCGGCGAGGATCTCTATGATCTTGTTGGTCTTTTCCTCGACCAGATTGGACAGGATCATGCCCGCGAGCAGGATGGTGAGGAAGAAGACGACGATCTGCGCGATCCGGCCGATCACCAGCCTGCCCTGGGTCTGCGCGCCGACGCTGGTGGCGACCTGCTGCGCCTCCACCTGGACCATGTGCAGCGACTTTTCGGCCACGGCGGCGCTGGCGAGCAGGCTGATGTCCCCTTCCAGCCGCCGGATGTCCTGCGGCTGGCCGGTCATCACCGGCCGGGCGGGCGATCCCGACACGATCACCATGACGTCCGCATTCGCCCCGGCCAACTGAACGCGCGGCGCAGGAGACAGCGGCACGCGGCGCAGCGCCGGCAGCGCTTGCGGCCCCATGCGCTCCGCCAGCCGGGCATGGGCGCGCTCCATCCGCGCCGCATCGGCGGGGGACATGGCGACGCCGACGACCGGGCGCAGGTCGGTGGTCGAAATCTTGTCGCCCAGCCCGCCGAACGCCATGCCGATGACGATCGGGAACAGCGGCCCCAGCAGGAAGAAGATGAAGGTGCGCGACAGCACCACGGCGGTGAAATCCCGCCGGGCGATGACGAAGGCGGCGCGCATCAATTCGGTCATGCCGCTTCCTCCCTCTGTTGGTCGTCCTCCATCTGCCGGGCGGCCGCCTCGCCCGCAATGGCGACGAAGGCGTCGTGCAGGCCGGGTCGTTCGATCGACAGACTTTCTATCCCGGCATTGCCGTCGAGCAGGGCGCGCAGCAGCGGTTCTATGCCCTCCTGCGGCAGGGCGAAATGCCAGGTTCCATCCTGCGCCATGGTTTCGGCGGGCAGGGCGCGGCGCCAGCCGCCATCGCTGGCGCGGGTGCGCAAGCGCACCTGCGGGCGCAGCCGGTTGCGGGCGTCGTCCACCGTGCCCTCGAAACGGACGCGGCCGCCCGCGACGATGGCGACCCGCTCGCACAGCCGTTCGGCATGGGCGATGACATGAGTGGAGAACAGCACCGTGACGCCGCGCCGGGCCTGATCCCGGATCAGCGCCTCCAGCTTGCCCTGGTTGAAGGCGTCGAGGCCGGAAAAGGGTTCGTCCAGCACGATCAGGCGCGGTTCGTGAACGATGGTGCCGAAAAGCTGCACGGTCTGGGCCATGCCCTTCGACAATTGGCGGATCGGCTTTTCGGCGGAGGCGCCCATGCCATAGTCCGCCAGCATGGCGCGGGCGCGTTCCCGCCCGATCCTGAGCGGCAGGCCACGCAGCGCGCCCATGAAGGCGATGGCTTCGAACGCCTTCATCGAAGGATAGAGGCCGCGTTCCTCCGGCAGATAGCCGACATTGCGCGCCTGGCGCAGCGGCGCGGGATCGCCCAGCAGGCTGCGATGCCCCTCATCGGGATCGATGATGCCGAGCAGCGTGCGCAGCATCGTCGTCTTGCCCGCGCCATTGGGGCCCAGAATGCCGTAGATCGACCCGGCGGGCACCGCGATGTCGATGCCGTCCACCGCCCGGAAATCACCGAATGTCTTGACAAGACCACGCCCTTCGACGGCATAGGTCGGTTGAGGAGCCCCGATCATCGGCCTCTGATAGTCGCATCGCATGCCAACGCAAAACGAAACCTTGGAACAGCGGCTTAAGGCCGAAGCGTTGCGGCTGGGCTTCGCGGCCTGCGCCATTGCGCCCGCCAATGCGGCGCCGCGTTCGGCCGAAAGGCTGCGGCAATGGCTGGACGCCGGGCATCATGGCGAGATGCTGTGGATGGAGGAGCGCGCCGGGCAGCGCGGATCGCCGCAAGGGCTCTGGCCGGACGTGCGCAGCGTCGTCATGCTGGGGATGAGCTATGCGCCGGGGCGCGATCCGCTGGCGCTGGCGGATGTGCCGGACCGGGGGCGGATTTCGGTCTATGCGCAGGGGCGCGACTATCATGACGTGGTCAAGAAGGGGTTGAAGGCCCTCGCCCGCTGGCTGGTTGAGCAGCATTCCGGCGCGCTCAAGGTCTTTGTCGATACCGCCCCGGTCATGGAAAAGCCGCTGGCCGAGGCCGCGGGCCTGGGCTGGCAGGGGAAGCACAGCAATCTCGTCAGCCGTGCGCATGGAAGCTGGCTGTTCCTGGGGGCGATCTACAGCGAGATCGCGCTGGCGCCCGATGCGCCGGAGAAGGACCATTGCGGCAGTTGCACCGCCTGTCAGGCGGCCTGCCCCACCGACGCCTTTCCCGCGCCCTATATGGTCGATGCGCGCCGGTGCATTTCCTACCTGACCATCGAGCATAAAGGGCCGATACCGGAGGAGTTTCGAGCCGGGATCGGCAATCGCATCTATGGCTGCGACGATTGTCTGGCCGTCTGTCCCTGGAACAAGTTCGCGGACGCGGCGGCGGCGAACCGCGCCTTTGTCGGGCGGGCGGAGCTGGCGGCCCCGGAACTGGGCGACCTGCTGGCGCTGGACGATGCGGGCTTTCGCGAGATTTTCTCAGGCTCCCCCATCAAGCGGATCGGACGGAACCGGATGGTGCGCAATGCCGCCATCGCGGCGGGGAACAGCGGCGACAGGGGGTTGGCGGACCGGTTGCGGGCGCTGGTGGCGGACGACGATCCGGTGGTGGCGGAGGCGGCTCGCTGGGCGCTGGAACGGCTGGCCTAGCGCTTGTCCTGTTCAGGCGCATGAACGGGGCTCCCGCCTTCCGCGGGAGCGCCTCGCTCTTCCATCAAAAAGATCATTTCGCCTGCAAGGCGGCAGAGCAACTTGCGGGGTCGACGTCCGTGCCCGTGGGCGTACGCGCATCGACATGGGTGACGAGCGGCTCCTTCCCCTGCGGCGGGAGGTAGAGATAGGCGTCCAGCACGCAGCGGCCATTGGCGAATTGCAGCTTGCGCATGGTGCTTTCGCGAATGTCGAGCCGGGGTTGGCCGAACAGGTGCATGAGCTGCTTCGCGTCCGATCCGATCAGCGGACCGGGGCGGGTGAAGGCGCTGGCCGGGGGACCGGCGGGCGGACGGGCGATCTGGGTCGCGGGCGGCGGCACGACACCTCCGCAAGCCGCGAGGGTCAAGAGCGAAGCCAGGACGAGCGCCGGATGAGGACGGGTCATGGCATGTTCCTTCGGGCACCGTGCAGCATGTGGACCGCCATAGCCGCGCTCCAGATCGGTGCAAGCAGGTTGAGCAGCGGCACGAGGAAGATCAGCGCCGAAGCGAGGCCCATGAGCCACCGGCTGCCGCGCGGGATCGGCGGCAGGTCGGGATGGCGGGGCTCGACCATGTCGGCCATGTCCCGGCCAAGCAGGGCGGCGTTCAGGATCAGGAACAGGCCCAGCGTGCCGATGCCGGTCACCAGCAGCAGCAGATAGGCCGGCAGGGCAAGCAGGTTCCAGCCGACGGTCCGCAGGATGGAGCGCAGCGCGAAACGAAGGCTGCGGCCCCAGCCGACCGGCCGGGCGCGGGCGGCCGCCGCGGGGTAGCTGTCCCGTTCTACGGCAATGACGATGTCGTCGGCAAACAGGCTCATGATCGCCATGGCGGTGGCGCGGAACAGCAGCCAGCCGGCGGCGATCACGCCGATGGCGGTCGCGGTCGCCTCCGCCACCCCGCCCCAGCCCGCGCCCGGCATCCAGCCATAATGCAGGCGGGCGGCGTGGATGCCGGTCCACAAGGCGGCGGCGAGGACCGCGAAGGCGAGCAGGGTCAGGAGCAGCGTCCTGAACAGCAGCCGGAGGGCGGCACCGTGGAAGATGGAAGGGAATGCGCGAAGGACGGCGGCAAGGACCATGACACAGCTATTCCCGCCCTGGCGCGCAGCGTCAATCAGCGCCGTTGCGCAGCGCGCGCCGGATCGGTAGAGACAGCGGGATTTTTCCCCTTATTCACGAAGGATTTTGCGTGACCGCTGCTGCCCCCACGCTTGATGTTGTCGCCATCGGCAATGCCATTGTCGACGTGCTCGCCCGGAGCGACGACGCTTTCCTGGCCGAACATGCGCTGACCAAGGGCGGCATGCAGCTGATCGACGCGGAAACGGCGGAAAGCCTTTATGCCGACATGGGCGCGGGCAAGGAGATCAGCGGCGGATCGGCGGCGAACACGCTGGCGGGGCTGGCCGCGCTGGGCAAGAAATGCGGCTTCATCGGGCAGGTCAATGACGACCAGTTGGGCGCCGTCTTCGCCCATGACGTGCGCGCGCTAGGCATACGCTACGATACGCCGGCGATGCAGGGCGACGTGCCGACGGCCCGCTGCCTGATCCTGGTGACGCCCGATGCGCAGCGGACGATGAACACCTTCCTGGGGGCGTCGCAGTTCCTGCCCGAAACGGCGCTGGACCTGGACCTTATCCGTTCCGCGTCCATCCTCTATCTCGAAGGCTATCTCTGGGATCCGGAGCAGCCGCGCGCGGCGATGCGCGCCGCCATCGACGCGGCGCGGGGCGCGGGGCGGAAGGTCGCCTTCACCCTGTCGGACAATTTCGTGATCGACCGCCATCGCGCCGACTTCATCGACCTGATCGACCAGGGGCTGATCGACATCCTCTTCTCCAATGAAGGCGAAATCCAGTCGCTGGCCGGGGTGCATGATTTCGACGCCGCCGTGGCCGCCATCGCCGCGAAAGTGCCGGTGCTGGTCTCGACCCGCAGCGAAAAGGGCGCGATCGCCATGGTCGACGGCGTGCGGTACGAAGCGCATGCGGCGCCGGTGGCCGAAGTGATCGACACGACCGGTGCGGGCGACCTGTTCGCGGCGGGTTTCCTGGCGGGCCATCTGGAGGGACTGGAGGTCGAGAAGTGCCTGAAGCTGGGGGCGGCGGCGGCGGCCGAAGTAATCTCCCACTGGGGCGCGCGGCCGGAGGACGACCTGAAGGCGATCCGGGCGAAGACGCTGGGGTAAGATGAGAGGCCGGGCGAAAGTCCGGCCTTTTCCTTTGCGTCAGGCCGCCTTCTGCTTCCGGAACAGCGCGCGGTCGTCGGGGCCGAATCCCCAGCGCCAGATGACGAAGCCGTAGACGCCGAGGATGGTGAAGACGCCGAAGACAAGCTCCACCCACTCGAAATGAGGTGGCAATGCGACGAAAGCCGCGCCAACGATGCAGGCGACGCCGGAAGCGCTGAGCAACGGCCAGCGCCAGGCGTTGACCCTGGCGCCCAGCAGGTTCGACAGCAGGCGCGCCTTGACCAGCGCACTGACGCCCAGCGCTATGCTGAGCGCCAGCGCCGGCGCGGCGGCGATGGCCATGTCGTGCAGGCCCAGGCGCCGCGCCACGAAGATCAGAGCGAAGCTGAGCGCCGCCTGAAGCCCGATCATCAGCAGCGAGATCATCAGATTGCGGTGCCGCGCGATATAGACCAGCGCCGATTCGCTGACCACGGCGGTCGCCGCCACGACTTCGGCCAGCAGCAGGAAGGCGAGCGCGCCCGTTCCGCCGACGAAATGGGGGCCGACCAGCCCCATCACTGCTTCGCCCGGAATGCCGAGCGCAAGCGCGATGCCCGCCTGCGCCGCGATGATCCAGAAGCCGACCTGGCTCACCTGCCGCGCTATGGCGGTGAGATTGCCCTCCGAAAGATTGCGGGTGATGACGGGGCCCAGGATCGGGTCGAAGCTGGTCTTCAGTTTCTGGGGCAGGGAGGCGACCTGCTGCGCCACATAATAGATGCCGACCACGGCGGGGCTGACGAACAGGCCGAGGATCGCCATGTCCAGCCGGCGCGACCCCCATTCCACGCCGTCCGCCGCCGCCAGCGGCAGATTGCGGCGCGCCAGCCGCCACAGCCGTCCGAAATCCGGGCGCCAGCCATAGGGAATGCCGTAATGGCGGGTCATCGGAATGATCGAGGCGACCAGCGCGGCGATCATCGAGACCACATAGGAGAGGATCAGCCCGTCGCGGGTAGAATAATAAGCGAAGCCGAAGGCGCCGATGCTGATCGCCCAGGGTTCGATGATGGACCGGGCCCGCACCGTGGCGCCGATGTCGAAGCGATAGGCGCAGGCGGCCAGCGCCACGTCGGACCCGGCGACCGCGATCACGATCAGGGCGAGCAGGCGGTCGAGGCCGTTGATGCCGCTGTTCGGGAACATGGCCTGGGGGAAGGCGACCAGGAGCGCGCTGCCGATCAGGGAGGCGATCAGCGTCACCACCATGGCGTCGGTCACGACATGGCTGTGCGGCCGCTCGGTCTGGGCGAGCGCGCCCGCAAGGCCGCGTTTCAGGCCGAGCGTCGCGAGCTGGGCGACGAACTCCACCACCAGCACCGCATAGGCGAAGCGGCCCAGCGCGTCGGCGCCATACCAGCGGCCGGCGATGAACAGGAACGGCAGGCGCGCCGCGAGGCGGAGCAGGAAACCGAACACATTGGTCCGTCCACCCTTGGCGAGCGCCGCAATATCGTCCTGCTGCGCGGGAGAGGCCCCTTCAGCCGCCAAAGAATTATGATCCCCCTGTGACATCAATGCTGTCGCGTCATTTTGTGGAGCCGGACTGTAGCAACAAATGATGATAGGGCGATGAATTTATTCGGCGCGCAGCGGACGGGCGAGCAGCGCATCCATCACCTGGGCGAGCGGCGCGGCATCTTCGAGCAGGGCGCAGACCGCCTCGACCACGGGCATTTCGACATGGGCGGCGCGGGCGGCTTCCCGCAGCACGGGCGCGGTAAAGGCCCCTTCCGCGATGGTCCGGCGGTTGGCCAGCAGGTCGCTGGCAGCCCGCCCCTCCCCCAGCCCCTTGCCGAGCGAGAAGTTGCGGCTGTTGGTCGAGGAACAGGTAAGGACGAGATCGCCCAGTCCGGAAAGTCCAGCCAGCGTTTCGGCGCGGGCGCCCCTGGCCAGACCGAAGCGGGTCATTTCGGCAAAGCCCCGGCTGATCAGCGAGGCGCGGGCATTGAGGCCCAGGCCCGCGCCCTCCGCGACGCCGCAGGCGATGGCGAGGACGTTCTTCACCGCCCCGCCAATCTCCGCGCCGACGACATCGTCGGACAGATAGGGGCGGAAGGCAGGGCGCGCGATGCGGCCCGCGATCTTCGCGGCAAGAGCGGCGTCGGCGCAGGCGAGGGTGATCGCGGTGGGCAGGCCCCTGGCGACCTCATGCGCGAAGGTCGGCCCCGAAAGGACGGCGATGGGCGAGGTCGGCTGCGCTTCCATCGCCACCTCGGACATCAGCAGGCTGGTGCCCGCCTCGATCCCCTTGGAACAGAGGACGAGCGGCGTGCCCGCCGGCGCCTGCGCCACGACGGTGCGCAGATGCTGGGCAGGGCTGACGATCAGCAGCAGATCGCGGTCGGCCATGGCGGCCATGTCGCCTGTCGCCTCGATCGAGGCGCTGAGCGGGATATGGGGCAGGTAGAGCGGGTTCTGGCGGTCGCCGTTGACCGCGGCCACGACTTCGGGTTCCAGCGCCCAGAGGCGGACATGCCGGCCGTCCGCCGCCAGCGTCTGGGCCAGCGCGGTGCCCCAGGCGCCTGCTCCGATGACGCCTGCCTTCAGGGAGGGAGCCTTCATGCTTTCACTCCTGCGCCGCGCGCCTTTTCCGCACCGGGGTCCAGCGGCCAGCGCGGGCGCGCCGGGACGGTGAGGTCGTCGATCAGGCCCGCCGCATAGCGTTCCGCCCCGGCCCATGCGATCATCGCCGCATTGTCCGTGCAGAGCCAGAGCGGCGGCGCGACAAAGGGCAGATCGTGCTTTGCGGCGAGCGCTTCCAACGCGGCGCGGATCGACTGGTTGGCGGCGACGCCCCCCGCGACGACGAGGGCGGTGATGTCCTGAAGGCCCGCCAACTGCCGCTCGGTGCGGTCGATCAGGCAGTCGATGACGGCCTGCTGGAAGCTGGCGGCGATGTCCTCGGTCGAATATCGGCCGGACTGGGCGGCGCGCATGACCGCACTCTTGAGGCCGGCGAAGGAGAAATGCGGCTCGGCGGTGCCGACCAGCGGGCGTGGCAGGGGAACGGCCCTCGAATTGCCATCGGCGGCGGCCTTCTCCACCGCCGGTCCACCGGGATAGCCCAGTCCGAGCAGCTTGGCGGTCTTGTCGAAGGCCTCTCCGCTGGCGTCATCGATGGTGGTGGCCAGGCGGGCATAGTCGCCCGGCCCCCGCACATGCAGCAACTGGCAATGGCCGCCCGACACCAGCAGCAGCAGATAGGGGAATTGCAGCGTCGGATCGGCCAGGCGCGGCGAAAGGGCATGGCCTTCCAAATGGTTGACCGCGATCAGGGGCTTGTTCGCGGCATGGGCGAGCGCCTTGCCGGTGACGAGGCCGACCATCACGCCGCCGATCAGGCCGGGGCCGGCGGTGGCGGCGATCACGTCCACATCGCCAAGCGTAAGGTCGGCGTCCTTCAGAGCCGCCTCTATCAAGGGCGAAAGCGCCTCGACATGGGCGCGGGCGGCGATTTCCGGGACGACGCCGCCATAGGGGCGATGCGCCTCCTCCTGCGTGGCGAGGCGGTGGGCCAGGATCCTGCCCTCCGCCGTCACCAGCGCCGCCGCGGTTTCGTCGCAGCTTGATTCCAGGCCGAGGATGATCGTCATTGCCGCTTCCATCTAATGCCCGCGATCATTAGAGCAAGCGGGATCATGCAAAAGCCTTCCCGTCCGCCCCACACGCCCCTTCGCCTTGGCACGCGTGGCTCCCCGCTCGCGCTGGCGCAGGCCCATATGACGGTGGCGGCGCTGCGGGCGCGCCACGGCTGGGACGAGGGCGCGGTCAAGATCGTCGTGGTGCAGACCAGCGGCGACCGCATTCAGGACCGGCCGCTCGCGGAAATCGGCGGCAAGGCGCTTTGGACCAAGGAGCTGGACCGCGCGCTGGCCAGCGGCGAGATCGATTTCGCCGTCCATTCGATGAAGGATGTGGAGACGATCCGGCCCGCCGAAATCCGCGTCGCCGCCATGCTGCCCCGCGCCGATGTGCGCGACCGCCTTGTGGGCGCGGACAGTTTCGCGGCGCTCCCCGAAAGGCCGCTGGTGGGCACCAGCTCGCCGCGCCGGGCGGCGCAGGTCAAGCGGCTTCGGCCCGACGCGGAGGTCATCCTGTTCCGCGGCAATGTCGCGACGCGGCTCGCCAAGCTGGAAAGGGGGGAGGCGCATGCGACCCTGCTGGCGGCGGCCGGGCTCGACCGGCTGGGCCAGGACGATGTGGGCGTCACCATCCCCGTCGAGGTCATGCTGCCCGCGCCGTCCCAGGGCGCCGTGGGCATCGAGACGCTGAGCGACAATGAAGCGGCGCTCGATCTGCTGGCGTCGATCAGCGACGCCGACACCTTCGATTGCGTGATGGCGGAGCGCGCGGTGCTGGCCGGGCTCGGCGGCACCTGCCATTCGCCCATTGCGGCGCTGGCCCGGCTGGAGGATGGGCGGGTCCATCTGCGGGCCGAGATCATCAGCCCCGACGGGCAGGAGACGGTCAGCGATGCGCTGCGGATCGGGCGGGACGATGCCGCCGCCGCGGAAAGGATGGGACGCGCTTTGCTGGACAGGGCCAGCCCGACGCTGCGGGCTTTGTTCGAGGCGTGAGGCCCCTCGTCATCCTGCGGCCTGAACCGGGGGCGGGCAAGACCGCGGCACGGGCGGCGGAACTGGGGCTGAAAACGCGGGTCTTTCCGCTGTTCGCGCCCCGGGCGCTGCAATGGGAGGCCCCTGCCCCGGAAAGATTCGACGCCCTGTTGCTGACCAGTGCCAGTGCGGCCCGGCTGGCGGGGGAAGGGCTGGCCCGCTATCGGAAGTTGCCCGTCTATGCGGTCGGACAGGCGACGGCGAAGGCGCTGGAGGAAGCCGGATTCGCAGATGTCGTCGCCGGGGATGGCGAAGGCACCGCCATTGCGCGGCGGATCGCGGCGGACGGGCATGACGATGTGCTGCATCTGGCGGGGCGGACGGTGGCGCCGATCGACGCGGGCGCGCTGCGGATCGAGCGGGTCGTCGTCTATGAAATGCTGCGGACCGGCGATGAGGGATGGGCGGAGCGGCTGGAGGCCGGCAGCGTCCTTCTGGTCCATTCCCCGCGTGCCGGCGAATTGCTGGCGCGCCATGTGGGTCCGGGGCTGCGCAGATCACTCCACCTGATCGCCATCAGCCCTGCGGCGCTGGTCGCCTGCGGCACCGGATGGGCCAGCGCTCAGGCGCCCGATAAGCCCGATGATGAGAGGATGCTGGCCCTTGCCGTCCGATTATGCGAATGATTCGCCTCATATGGAAGAAAAGCCCTTGATGAGCGACACGGATGGCCCGTCCGGCGGCGTAGCGGCGCCGCCCCCGGCGCGACGCGGATCCTGGCTGCTGGTGCTGCTGGTCTTGCTCGCCTTTGCGGTCGGGGTCGTGCTGACCGTCCTCGCCCTGCCGCGCATCCAGCGGTGGAATGCACCGCAACGGCCGTCGGTGCTGAGCGATCCGTTGCTGAATGCCGCCGCGCCGGGCGTGCCGATGCGGCCGCTGTCCGCCGATGCCGGGCAGATGCTGGACGCGCGCGTCGTGCAACTGGAGGAACGGCTCAACCGCATCACGGTGGAGGCGCAGGCGGCGTCGGGCAATGCGGCGCGCGCAGAGGGCCTGCTGGTCGCCTTCGCGGCGCGGCGGGCGCTCGATAGCGGGACGCCGCTCGGCTATATCGAAGGCCAGTTGCGCCTTCGTTTCGGACAGGCGCAGCCGCGCGCGGTGGCGACCATCATCAACGCCGCGCGGGAACCGGTGACGCTGGCCGACCTGCGCGCCGGGCTGACGGCCCTGGCCGACCGGGTCACCGTCCCGCCCGCCGACGCGAGCTGGTGGGAAGCGCTGGAACATGAGGCGCGGGAGATCATCACCATTCACCGGGCGTCCACCCCCTCTCCCCGGCCGCAGGCAGCGCTGGACCGGGCGCTGCGCTATCTGGACGGATCGCAGGTCGGCGCGGCTCTGGCCGAGGTGGAGCAGATGCCGGGGCGCGCGGCGGCCGACCGATGGATGCAATATGCGCGGCGCTACATGGAAGCGCGGCGGGCGCTGGACCTGATCGAAACGGCCGCGATATTGGAGCCGCGCCAGTTGCGGGCGGCCGACGGCGCGCCGGTGGCGCAGACCTCTCCATTGGCGCCCTGATCCTTCCATAAGCCACTGTCACAAACGGCGAACCGTTCATGCCCGTGGACAAATCTCCATGGACTCGGGAGCCTGTGTCATGAGAATGTCATTTTTCCTGTTGGAAGAAGGTAAAGACATTTTCGTGCCGCCCTATGCCGACGCCATTGCCAGTTTCTGGAAGAGCCGCCTGGCCAGCGGACCTCGCGCGGCCGAGCGGCCGTCGCTCCAGCATCTGTTGGGCAATGCATCGGTGCCTTTCGATCTGGCGCGGACACGGGCGCAGGTCGCCCAACTGGCGCGGGCCATCCATGGCGATGGGCGGCAAGTCCTGCTGATCCCGGGCCTGCTCGCAAGCGAGCAGCGTATGGAGCCTTTACGCGCCGTGCTGAACGCGGCGGGTTATGAGGCGCATGGCTGGGGCATGGGCCGCAATTTCGGACCCAAGCCGGACAGTCTGGAACAGATCGACCGCCGGGTGGACGCCATAAGGCGTGAGACCGGAGCGCCCGTCACTCTGGTGGGCTGGAGCCTGGGCGGGCTGTTCGCGCGGGAATATGCCAAATTCGCCACGCATAAGGTCGGCGGCGTCGTGACGATGGGTACGCCCTTTTCCGGCGATCCCCGCGCCAATCATGCGTGGCGGCTCTACCAGCTCGTTTCCGGATTTCCGGTCGACCGGCCGCCCTTCACCTGCCGGCGTGAGGAAAAACCGCCGGTGCCGACCGTGGCGCTCTGGTCGCGTCGGGATGGCGTGATACTGCCCCAATGCGCCAAGGGGCGCGTCGGCGAGCGGGATCGGGCAATCGAGGTCGACTGCACCCACATGGGCTTCGCAGCCGCGCCGGAAGGGATTTTGGCCGTGGGCCGGGCGCTGGCGCTTATGCAGCGGTAGGGCTTTCGGAGCCCCGGGATAGTGGCCCGGGTGGAGAGCGGACAGGCCTGCTTTCTCCCACCGGGCTTCACTTCTTCCTTGGAACTGTGGCGCAAAAACAGGCATAAAGGGCTTCGACAAGCTTGGCCCGAACGGTCTTCTGGTCCGCTCCTCGCCAAATCTCCCGATCAGACCGACAGACGCGCCAAGGCTTCTTCCCGCCCGATCAGCGGCAAGAGCTGGCCCATGTCCGGTCCATGGTCCAGTCCGGTCAGTGCCCGGCGCAGCGGCAGGAACAGCGCCTTGCCCTTGCGGCCGGTTTCCGTCTTCAGCGCTTCGGTCAGGGTTCGCCAGATGGCGGCATCGAAGCTCGCCTCCGCCAGCCGGGCATGCGCCAGGGCCAGGAAGTCGCGATCTTCGTCCGCCGGGAGTGGCGCGTCGATCGGGCCAGTGACGATCCGCCACCAGTCAGCCGCCCCCGCCACGGTTTCCAGATTGGGGCGGATGGCGTCCCAGGCCGCTTCGTCCATGCCCTGGGGCAAACGATCCGCAACAGCCGCATAGGGCAGCAGGTGGACGATCTTCTGGTTGAGGCTCGCCAGTTCCCCTTCATCGAAGCGTGCTGGCGCACGGCCGAAATGGGCGAAGTCGAAGCTGTCGATCAGCGGTTGCAGGTCCGTAAAGGGTTCCACCGGCATGGAACTGCCCAACCGCGCCAGCAGGGAGGCGATGGCCATCGGTTCAAGACCGCTCTCGCGAAAATGTGCGACGCCAAGCGACCCCAGCCGCTTGGAAAGCTTGCCTTCGCTCCCGGTCAGCAGCGCTTCATGGGCGAAGGCGGGCAGTGTCGCGCCCAGCGCCGCGAACATCTGGATCTGCGTCGCGGTGTTGGACACATGGTCTTCCCCGCGCAGAACATGGGTGACGCCCATGGCGATGTCGTCGATCACCGACGGCAGCATATAGAGCCAGCTTCCATCGGCGCGGCGGATCACCGGATCGGACAATAGTTTCGGGTCGAAGCGCTGGTCGCCGCGGATCAGGTCGGTCCAGCCGATGGGCAGGTCATAATTTAGTCTGAAGCGCCAGTGCGGCCGACGCCCTTCGGCTTCATAGGCCGCAATCTGGTCCGCGCTCAGGGCCAGCGCCGCCCGGTCATAGACCGGCGGCAGGCCACGACCCAGCAGCACCTTGCG
The DNA here is from genome assembly GCF_002894065.1 of Sphingobium sp. SA916. NCBI lineage: Bacteria > Pseudomonadati > Pseudomonadota > Alphaproteobacteria > Sphingomonadales > Sphingobiaceae > Sphingobium > Sphingobium sp. SA916. The sequence goes on along the minus strand of NZ_LXYF01000074.1, from coordinate 47,309 downwards.
GCGCAGGTCCAGTTCCTGCGCGGTTTCATAGGCCGGATAAACATGGCCCGACGCCTTGAGCGCTTCGAACTTTTCCTCATAGAGGGCGAAGCGGCCGGACTGCTTCTCCTCCCCGTCCCAATGCAGGCCGAGCCAGTTCAGGTCCGCCTTGATGCCGTCGGCATATTCGGGGCGCGAGCGTTCGAGATCGGTGTCGTCGAGGCGCAGCAGGAACTGGCCGCCATATTTGCGCGCGAACAGCCAGTTGTGCAGCGCGGCGCGGATATTGCCGACATGGAGGTTGCCGGTGGGCGACGGAGCGAAGCGGGTGATGACTGTCATGCGGTTTACAGCGTGCGGAAGGCGTTGGTGATCGGGTAGCGGCGGTCGCGGCCGAAATTGCGGATGCCAAGCTTGACGCCCGGGGGCGACTGCCGGCGCTTATATTCCGCGACATAGAGCAGCCGTTCGATACGGGCGACCGTGTCGCGTTCGAATCCGCGGGCGACCAGTTGCTCGACCGACAGTTCCTCCTCCACCAAACCGTAGAGGATGGGGTCCAGCACCTCATAGGGGGGCAGGCTATCCTCGTCCTTCTGGTTGTCGCGCAATTCGGCGCTGGGCGGCTTGGTGATGACGCGCTCGGGCATGACGGGGCCATGGGGGCCGAACCCCTCGCCCAGCGACGGGACATTCTCGTTGCGCCAGCGGCAAAGGTCGAACACCGTCGTCTTATAGGCGTCCTTCAGCACCGAATAGCCGCCCGCCATGTCGCCATAGATGGTGGCATAGCCGACCGACATCTCGCTCTTGTTGCCGGTGGTGAGCAGCATATGACCGAATTTGTTGGACAGGCCCATCAGCGTCACGCCCCGGATGCGGGACTGGATATTCTCCTCCGTCAGGTCGCGCTGGCGGCCGGCGAAGACGTCGGCCAGCATCGCATCGAAAGCCTCCACCGCGGGTTCGATGGGGATGCTGTCGTAGCGGACGCCCAGCAGGCGGGCGCATTCGATGGCATCGTCCAGGCTTTCCCGGCTGGTGAAGCGCGATGGCATCATCACGCACCACACCCGGTCGGCGCCCAGCGCGTCCACCGCGACGGCAGCGGAAAGGGCCGAGTCGATGCCGCCCGACAGGCCAAGCACGACTCCGGGAAAGCGGTTCCCGTTCACATAGTCGCGCAGGCCCAGGACCATGGCGTTGTAGATGTCGGCGGGGCGATCATCGAGCGCGTGACGCTCGCCGGGAAGGCAGACCCACTGGCCTTCCCATTTTTCCCAGTGCGTCAGGACCAGCGCCTCTTCCCAGTCGGGAAGCTGGTGCGCCAGGCTGAGGTCGCCGTTCATGACGAAGGAGGCGCCGTCGAACACCAGTTCGTCCTGCCCGCCAACGCGGTTCAGATAGACGAGCGGCAGGGCGGTTTCACGAACCCGGGTCCCCGCGACGGCGTTGATGCGGCGGTCGTCCTTGTCGACCTCGAACGGGGAGCCGTTGGGGCTGATCAGGATTTCCGCGCCTTCCGCCCGCAAATGGGCGGTGACGAAGGGAAACCAGATGTCCTCGCAGATCGGGACGCCGATGCGAACGCCCCGGAAGTCGATGGGCGCGGGCAGCGGACCGGGGGCGAACAGGCGCTTTTCGTCGAAGGTGCCGTAATTGGGCAGTTCCCGCTTCTGCCGGATGGCGGTGACCGCGCCATTCTCCAGCAGGGCGACGACGTTGAACAGGACGCCTTGCGACGCCACGACCGTGCCCACCAGCATGGCGGGGCCGCCGTCGGCGGTCGCCTGCGCCAGCCGGTCCAGCTCATGATTGGCCCGGTCCACCAGCGCGGGCTTCAGCACCAGATCCTCGGGCGGATAGCCGATCAGTTGCAGTTCGGGATAGACGATGAGGTCCGCCTCCATCGCCCGCGCACGCCATTCCAGCATCGCGTCGGCATTGGCGGACAAGTCGCCCACCGACTGCGTCATCTGGGCCAGGGCTATCACGAGTTTGTCGGTCATGGTCCGCGCCCCTAGAGCATTTTGCAGCAGCGCGCAAAAGCGCCTTTTCAGGAGGGGCCTCCGCCGCTAAAGGGGCCGCGTTCCGACAGCGTCACCAATTTGTCACGCCATTTAGTTCTAGGGGTTTGGCCATGAAGCTCATGACCGGCAATTCCAACAAGCCGCTCGCGGCCGCCATCGCCGACTATATCGAGATTCCCCTGACCGACGCGAGCGTCCGCCGCTTCGCCGACGAAGAGGTTTTCGTGGAAATTCACGAGAATGTCCGCGGCGAGGACGTGTTCGTGATCCAGTCGACCAGCTATCCGACGAACGACAATCTGATGGAGCTGCTGATCATGATCGATGCGCTGAAGCGCGCGTCGGCCAAGCGAATCACGGCGGTGGTCCCCTATTTCGGCTATGCCCGGCAGGATCGAAAGCCCGGCCCCCGCACGCCGATCTCGGCCAAGCTGGTCGCCAATCTCATCACCACCGCAGGCGCCAACCGCGTGCTGTCGGTGGACCTGCACGCCGGGCAGATCCAGGGCTTCTTCGACATTCCGACCGACAATCTGTTCGGCGCGCCGGTCATGTCGGCCGACATCCAGGCGCGCTTCGGCGACCGCAACCTGATGGTCGTGTCGCCGGACGTGGGCGGCGTGGTGCGCGCCCGCGCCCTTGCCAAGCGGCTGGACAACGCCCCCCTCGCCATCGTCGACAAGCGGCGCGAGCGCGCGGGCGAATCGGAGGTCATGAACATCATCGGCGACGTGAAGGGCCGCTTCTGCGTGCTGATCGACGACATCGTCGATTCGGCGGGCACGCTCTGCAACGCCGCCGCCGCGCTCAAGGCGGCGGGGGCTGAGGAGGTGGCCGCCTATGTCAGCCATGGCGTGCTGTCGGGCGGCGCGGTGGCGCGGGTCGAGGCGTCGGAACTCAAGGAACTGGTCATCACCGACTCGATCCAGGGTACGGATGCGGTCTGCGGCGCGAAGAGCATCCGCCATCTTCCGATCGCTCCCCTGTTGGGCGAGGCGATCAAGCGCATCGCGGACGAAAGCTCCGTTTCCAGCCTGTTCGACTGAGATCGCCGCGAGGAAGCCGAAAAAAGGCTGCCGATGATCCCATCGGCAGCCTTTTTCATGTCCGTTGGGCAAAGTCGTGCGGCGCGACTTTGCTCAGTTGCGCGGAAACAACAGCAGCGGCAGGCTGCACACCAGCGCCATCGCCAGGAAGATGCGCTGGCTGAGTGAAATGCCGAGCGGCTTGTCGCGCCACAACCAGGGGCAGGTCAGCAGGGCCAGCATGAACAGGATGTTGGCCAATGCGGGCGAGCCGTCGACCGGCAGATCCTGCCACAGCGCCAGCCCTCCGAACAGGGCCATGAAACTTACAATCCAGCCGACCAGCGCCACCAGCAACTCCTTCGAGACATGTCGAAGGATAGGACGGCGCGAACCGGCGGAAGTTTAGGCGGAATGCGCCCAGGGGTCGTAAGTGCCGAAGCTCCAGACATTGCCTTCTGGATCGAGCGCTTCATAGCCGCGACCGGGATAGCCGTCATTGTCGTGCGGCTCGCTGACCACGACGGCGCCTTCATTCCGTGCGTGAAGGCAGTGGGCGTCGGCGTCGGGCACGACCACATAGATGCAGGTGGTGACGCCGCCCAGTTCCCTGGGCGTGCTCCAGCTATAGAGCGATTCCGTCGCTCCGTCGCGGACGCTGCCCAGCATGACCATGCCCTCCCCCAGCACCAGCTGGGCATGATGGACGATGTGCGGGTCGTCCGCATCTTCGTAGCTGGCCTGCACTTCGAAACCAAAAGCCCGGCAGAGAAACCGGATGGCGGCGGGCGCATCGGCATAGCGCAGGCCGGGGATGACGGAAGAACCGGGCATCACATCCCTCCTTCAGGGAATCGGAGAGACCCAGCCTATCCTTTAACTTCGCCCGTCGCGACAGTCCTTTGCATTTTCCCGGCGGTCGACCGTTCCGCCAGGCGGGAAAATGCTCTAGGCCCATGGCATGACGACCCGCGACGATCTGGCCCTTGCCAACCGCCTTGCCGACGCCGCCCGCGCGGCGATCCGCCCCTTTTTCCGCGCGCGCTACGACATGGAATTCAAATCCGACAAGTCCCCCGTGACGGAGGCGGACAGGGCTGCGGAAGCAGCGATCCGCGCGATCCTGGAGAAGGAACGGCCGCAGGACGGCATCATCGGGGAGGAATATGGCGCGAGCCGCGAGGATGCGGAACGGGTATGGATCCTCGATCCCATCGACGGTACGCGCAGCTTCATCGCCGGGCGGCCGATCTTCGGCACGCTGATCGCGCTGACCCAGGCGGGTTGGCCGACCGTCGGGATCATCGACCAGCCCATTGCGGAGGAACGCTGGGCGGGAATGATGGGGCAGCCGACGACCTTCAACGGCAAGCCGGTGACCACCCGCGCCTGCCGCGCCCTGGACGAGGCGATCCTGGCCTCCACCGCGCCGCAGCTTTTCCCGGGCTGCAGCGGCGAGCATTTCTCACGCCTTGCGGGGCAATGCCGCGACACGGTCTGGGGCGGGGACTGCTATAATTATGGGCTGGTCGCGTCGGGTCATGTCGACATCGTGGTCGAGGCGGGTCTCAAGCTGCACGATCTGGCGGCACTGGTGCCGGTGGTGGAGGGCGCGGGCGGGCGGATGTGCGACTGGACCGGCGAACCGCTCACGCATGACAGCGACGGTCAGGTGATAGCGCTGGGCGACGCCGCGCGGCTGGATGACGTGCTGGAGGCATTGGCCGAGGGGCATGAGGGTGATTAGGGCGCTAATTATTTCAGCAGGGTGTATCACTCGTCCAGCTCAGACGGCGATCTGTTAGCTGGGAAATTAGCCTGTCGCCGCTCAGCACCCCGCGATTGGTGCAGGGCGCCAGTGCATCAGAAGATGCCCAGGAATTTCTTCTTCTGGCTCTTATTTTCGCGGGCATTGCCCTTGCCGGCTTCATCCTTGGCCGTGGTGCCGCGGCCGACATCGTCGCGGGGCTTGCCGCCCTTGGTGCGCTGGGCGGCGGCCGTCGCGCCGGCAAGGACCGGACCGCAGGCGACGCTCTTGGCATCCCCGACATCGACGAAGGCAAGTACCGAGGCAAGCGGCGTGGCGGCTATGCCGAGCGCCGCAGCCGCGCCGCCGCGCGCGACCAGTTCGGGGCTGATCACGTCGATGCCCGGCCTGGCGAAATATCCCGTGATGCCGACAGGCGACTGACCCGAGAACAGGCTGAACTTCTTGCCGTCGGCGCGGAAGGCGAGGTCCAGGCTTTCGTTGCGGAAGGAGAAGCCGCCCCGGCCCAGCATCACATTCTTGCGCGTGTCGATGATGATCGGATCGGCGGCGGCCACGCCGTTGCGCACGGTGAAGGCGATCAGGCCGCAATTGATCTCCACCGGGTCCTTCAGCTTCTTCTGGAACATCTTGGTGATGAAGGTGCCGATGTCGAGTTCCGCCAGTTGGACGTTGCGCGCCCACATGGAGCCCGCCGGCAGGATCACGGCGATGCGACCGTTGGACGTGCTGAGCGAATCGTGCAGCGTGTTGCCGAGGCCGGTCATCTGGACGCGCGCCTTGATCGTGCCGGTGGTGCCGGATTCCTCCACGCCCCAGCGGGAAAGCAGCTTGCCCATGGGCGTGGGCGACAGTCGTATGTCGTAGCTCGTGCGAACGGGTTCTGTCCGGGCATTGATGCTGATGTCGGAACTGACATGACCGCCCGACATGTCGAATGTCAGCGGCGACAGCCTGAGCAGGCTGCGGTCGTGCGAGAGCGTCAGGCCGATATTGGACACCGGCAGATTGTCGGCGCGGACCCGGCGGACGTCATAGCGGACGCGCGCATCGAAATTGCGCAGCGCCTCCACCCGCAGCGGCGCGTCGGGCAGGACGCGCGGCGTGCCGCCCACCGTCTGGATCGCGCCCGCCTTGCCCTGCCTCTCCAGCCGCTGGGGGTCATAGCCGATGAAGGGGCCGACATCGACGATGTCGAGGCTTTGGGTGGCGAGGTCGGCCTTCAGCAGCAGGCGATCGTCGGGCAGGGACACGGTCATGCGCCCCGCCAGATCGCTGTCGCCGAAACGGCCCTTGAGATGGGTGAACCGCCACTCCTCGCCAGCCTTGGTCAGCGCGGAGGTGAAGCGATAGGCGCGCGTTTCGGGAATGGCGACGCCCAGGAAATCGAACAGCCGCGCAAGATTGGGGCCATGGGTGAGCAGGCGCAGGTCCGCCCCCTCGATCTCCGTCGCGCCGGGAAGCGTGCCGCTGACCTCCAGCACGGTCGCGCCAGCCTCGGCCCGGAGGGCAAGCCTGTTCCGGCCGCCCGTCACCGTCTGGTTGGGCGAGAGCAGGCCGCCGCGCAGCCTGAAGGGGCGGCCCCGCATCGTGCCCGTGCCGGAAAAGCGCACGTCGCTGGCAAAGCGGGTGTCCTGCGCCCTCACCGTCTCGAATCCGATGTCGGCGTCAAGCTGCATGCGGGGGTCGCGATAGCGCAGCGTCGTACCGGCCAGGAGGGCGCGGCGGATCAACGGCAGGTTGAGCGGCTCGCCCTTCCTGCCGGGATCGCCGTAGGTCCATGTGTTGCTCCTGCCGTCGCGCGACCATTCCAGATCGGCGGCAGCATTGCGCAGTTCGAGCCAGCGGACCTTGTACTTGTCCCCGAAGAGAAGGCTGAGGGGCGCGATCCGGCTATCGATCAGGTCGGCGCGGAAAAAGGCGGGCCGGCTGGCCCAGGGCGTATTGGCGACGGCGATATGCTCGGCGCGGAACTTGATCGTGATGGGGTCGAAATAGAGCTGGAAGTCGCCGCCGACGCGCACGGGGCGTTCAAGGCGGTTGCCGAGCATCCGTTCGAAGGGATGCTTGAGGAAGCGGCCCTTGGTGATGAAGAGCATGAGCCAGAGCGCGAAGAGAATGCCGACGATCCAGAGCAGGATGCGCACCGGCAGGGGGAGCCTTCGCCAGCCCCCTCTGGCGCGCTGGACATAATGGCCCGTGCCGCGGGGGCGCAGCATTTCGCTTGTCGGCCTATCCGGCCGATCGGGGCTTGCCGGCATGTCCGGCCGGAGGGGATCGGCGTCGGCCATGGCGGTTCAACGCCGATCCGCCTTTTTGGGTCCGAATCGCTTGCGTTCGGGGATGCTTCCGACTATGGGCCGCCCTTCGCGATATTTGGAAGGACCGCCCGGCTAACTAGGGCTGCCGTGGCTGTCCGTAATCGTCGCGCTTTGAAAAGGAGACGAAAATGCCCAAGCTCAAGACCAAGAGCGGTGTGAAGAAGCGCTTCAAGTTCACCGCTTCCGGCAAGGTCAAGCACGGCGTCGCTGGCAAGCGTCACCGCCTGATCAGCCACAATGCGAAATATATCCGCCAGAATCGCGGCACCTCGGTCATGTCCGACGCCGACGTGGCCCATGTGCGCCTCTGGGCGCCCTATGGCCTGAAGTAAGGGAGGGCTGACCAATGGCACGTGTCAAGCGTGGTACGACCACCAAGGCGAAGCATAAGAGGATATTGGATCAGGCGAAGGGCTATTATGGCCGTCGCAAGAACACGATCCGCATCGCCCGTCAGGCCGTCGAAAAGGCCGGCCAGTACGCCTATCGCGACCGCAAGGTCAAGAAGCGGACCTTCCGCGGCCTGTGGATCCAGCGCATCAACGCCGGTGTCCGCGCCGAGGGCCTGACCTATTCGCAGTTCATGCACGGCCTGAAGCTGGCCGGCGTGGATCTGGACCGCAAGGTCCTGGCCGACATTGCGATGCACGAAGGCGAGGCGTTTAGCGCCATCATCGCCCAGGCGAAGGCTGCGCTGCCCGCGGCCTGAGCTTAGAACGGTCGCAAGATCGTCCAAAGGGGCGCCGGGGCAGATGCCTTCGGCGCCCTTTTTGATTGGCGTGAACCCCCATCTCCGCTCACCCTGGGCGAAGTCAAAGGTTCTGCTGAGCCGCAGGCGAACGGTTTCGCCAGGCTCAAGCGCTGCTTCGGCTTCGCTCAGCCCGAACGGTATTGAAGGAATATCCCTCATGTCGCTGCATGTCTGGTGGCTCTATGTCACGGCGGTCTTCCTGATCTCGGCCACGCCGGGACCGAACATGCTGCATGTGATGACGCAGAGCATTCATCATGGCCCGCGTCGGGCGCTTGCCACCATGGCCGGGCTGATGAGCGCGATCCTGCTGTGCCTGATCGCCTCCGCGCTCGGGCTGGGGGCGTTGCTGAAAGCCTCTCCGCGCCTGTTCGACGGGTTGCGCTATGCAGGTGTCGCCTATCTGATCTGGCTGGGCGTCAAGGCCTGGCGCGCGCCGGTGGGTGAAGCAGGCGAGGTGGGCGCCACGCGGGCGCGGTCGCTGCGGACGCTCTATGGCACCGGGTTGCTCACCGGCCTCAGCAATCCCAAGCTCATCATCTTCGCGGCCGCGCTGTTTCCGCAGTTCATCGATACCGATCGGCCCTTTGCGGTGCAGCTGGGCATATTGGTGGCGAGCTTCGTCGCCATCGAGTTCGGCTGGCAGTGCGTCTATGCGCTGGGGGGCATGAAGCTCGCCCGCTGGCTGGCGCCCGCGAACCGGCAGCGGTTGTTCAACCGGGGAACGGGGCTGATGTTCATCGGCTTCGGCGGGGCGTTGCTGGGGGCGCGGGCTTGATCGTCGTCGTTCCCGCGAAGGCGGGAACCCATCTCCGGAGCCAGCCGTGACACGCGACTTCGATCCGACGGTCTACATTCTTGCCAGTCACAAAAATGGCACGCTGTATATCGGAGTCACATCAAATCTCGTCCAACGGATATATCAGCACCGTTCCGGCTTGATTGAGGGCTTCACAAAGGATTACGGCGTGCACCGGCTGGTCTGGTTCGAGAGCGGCGGCTCGATGGAAGAGACGATCCGGCGTGAAAAGCAGATCAAGAAATGGAACAGGCAATGGAAGATCGGCCTGATCGGACGGGAGAATCCCGATTGGCGGGATTTGGCGATCGATTTCGGGTTCGAGCCATTGAAAAGTCGGCGCATCGTCAAGGCGTCAGGTGATTGGAACAGGGTGGGAAATGGATTCCCGCCTCCGCGGGAATGACGAAGATTATGACTGAGATTGCCAATCTGAAAGCCGGCCTGATCGCGGATATTGCCGCCGCCGACACGCTCGACGCGCTGGAGGCGCTGCGGGTCGGCGCCTTGGGCAAGAATGGCGTGGTGACGGGGCTGCTCAAGACGCTGGGCCCGATGAGCCCGGAGGAGCGGCTCGAGAAAGGCCCCCCGATCCAGGATTTGCGGGAGAGCGTGACGGCGGCGCTGGCGGAAAGGAAGGCGGCGCTGGAGCAGGCGGCGCTCGATGCGAAGCTCGCGGCCGAGAAGATCGACATGACCCTGCCCGCCGACACCGGTCCACAGGGGTCCGTGCATCCGGTCAGCCAGGTGATGGACGAACTGGCGGAGATTTTCGCCGATCTGGGCTTCTCCGTGGCGACGGGGCCGGAGATCGAGGACGACTGGCATAATTTCACCGCGCTCAACATTCCGGAGACGCATCCGGCGCGGGCGATGCACGACACTTTCTACTTCCCCGACACCACCGATGGGAATGGGGACGGGAAGAAGATGCTGCTGCGCACCCACACCTCCCCAGTGCAGATCCGGACCATGATGAACGGCGAACCGCCGATCCGCATCATCGCGCCGGGCCGCGTCTATCGGTCGGACAGCGACGCGACGCATACGCCGATGTTCCATCAGATCGAGGGGCTGGTGATCGACAAGGGCATCACGCTCGGTCATCTCAAATGGACGCTGGAGACTTTCCTGAAGGCCTTTTTCGAGCGCGACGACATCGTCCTGCGCCTGCGGCCCAGCTATTTCCCCTTCACCGAACCTTCGGTGGAGGTCGACGTCGGCTATACGCTGGTGAACGGCCAACGGGTGATCGGGGGCGACGGCGACGCGCCGGGTGGCGGCTGGCTGGAGGTGCTGGGCAGCGGCATGGTGAACCGGCGGGTGATCGAGGCATGCGGGCTCGATCCGGATGAATGGCAGGGCTTTGCCTTCGGGACGGGCGTCGACCGGCTCGCCATGTTGAAATATGGGATGAACGACTTGCGCGCTTTCTTCGACGGCGATCTGCGCTGGCTGAAACATTATGGCTTTTCGGCGCTGGATGTGCCCACTTTGAGCGGGGGAGTGGGCGCATGAAGTTCACGCTGAGCTGGCTCAAGACGCATCTTAATAGCGATGCGGACCTGCCGACGATCCTCAAGGGGCTGACGAACATCGGTCTTGAGGTCGAGGGCGTGGAGAATCCGGCGGAGAAGCTGGGCGCCTTCCGCATTGCGAAGGTGCTGACGGCGGAGCGTCATCCGCAGGCGGACAAGCTGCAGGTGCTGACCGTGGATGCGGGCGACGGCCCGTTGCAGGTGGTCTGCGGTGCTCCCAATGCGCGGGCCGGGCTGGTCGGCGTGTTCGGGACCGAGGGCGCGGTGGTGCCGGTCAACGGCATGGTGCTGAAAAAGACCGCCATTCGCGGCGTTGAATCCAACGGCATGATGTGTTCCTTCCGGGAACTGGAACTGGGCGAGGATCATGACGGGATCATCGAACTCAGCGCCGATGCGCCGGTGGGAAGGGTCTATGCGGAATGGGCAGGGCTGGACGATCCGGTCATCGACGTGTCGATCACGCCCAACCGGCAGGACTGCATGGGCGTGCGCGGCATCGCGCGCGACCTGGCGGCGGCGGGGCTGGGCACGCTGAACGCGCTGATCGTGCCGACGATCGAGGCGGCGGGCCCCGGGCCGGACGTGCGAATCGAGGATGCGGAGGGCTGCCCCGCCTTCTTCGCCCGGACGGTGCGCGGCGTGAAGAACGGCAGTTCGCCCGAATGGATGGCGAAGCAGTTGAAGGCCATCGGGCAGAAGCCGATCAGCACGCTGGTCGACATCACCAATTACATCATGATCGATCTGGGCCGGCCGCTGCACGTCTATGACATGGCGACGCTGAAGGGCGGGCTGGTGGCGCGGCGCGGCAGGCCGGGCGAGCAGGTGCTGGCGCTGAACGGCAAGACCTACACGGTCGATGAGAGCATGACCGTGATCGCCGACGACGAAGCGGTGCACGACATTGGCGGCATCATGGGCGGCGAGCATTCGGGCGCCACGGAAGCCACGACCGACGTGCTGATCGAATGCGCCTATTTCACGCCGGAACGGATCGCGGTGACGGGGCAGAAGCTGGGGCTGACCAGCGACGCGCGCGGACGGTTCGAGCGTGGGGTGGACCCGGCCTTCCTGGACGACGGCCTGTCGATAGCGACCTATCTGGTGACGCATCTGTGCGGCGGCAGCGCCAGCGAGGCGACGCGCGCCGGCAGTCCGCCGCTGGCCGTGAAGACCGTGACCTACGATCCGGCGCAATGCCTGGCGCTTGCCGGCGTCGACGTCGCGGATTCGGAGCAGAAACGCATTCTTGAAAGCCTGGGATTCAAGGTGGAAGGCAATGACGCCACCTTCGAATATCAGGACGGCGTGCCGGTCACGACCCCTGCCACATGGACCGTGACGGTGCCGAGCTGGCGGCGTGATGTCGACGGCTGGCCCGACATCGTCGAGGAGGTGGTGCGCATCGTAGGGCTGGATCAGGTGCCCTCCACCCCCCTGCCCCGCGCCCCCGGCGTCGCCAAGCCGACCGCCACGCCGGAACAGGCCATCGAACGGCGCGTGCGCCGGACGGCGGCGGCGCGTGGGCTGGCCGAAGCGGTCAACTGGTCCTTCATTTCGGAGAGGGAGGCCGCCGCGGTCGGCGGCGGGGCATGGACCCTCGCCAACCCGATTTCGGAGGATCTGAAGGTCATGCGTCCTTCCCTGCTGCCCGGTCTGCTTTCGGCCACGCGGCGGAATGTGGACCGCGGCGCGGCTTCGGTGCGGTTGTTCGAGCTGGGCCGCCGCTATCTGGCGGACAAGGAGCGGCCGACCGTCGGCTTCGTGCTGGCGGGCGAGAAGGTGGCGCGGGGCTGGCAGACCGGGAAGGCGCAGCCCTTCTCCGCCTTCGACGCCAAGGGCGAGGCGATCGCGCTGCTCACAGCCGCGGGCGCGCCCGTCGCCAATCTCCAGAGCTTCGGCGAGGCGTCGGGCGCCTATCATCCGGGCCAGTCGGGCACGTTGCGGCTGGGGCCGAAAACGGTTCTGGCGGAGTTCGGCGTGCTGCATCCCAGCCTCGCCAGGCAGTTCGGGCTGACCGGCGCGGTGGTCGCGGGCGAGATCTTCCTCGACGCGATCCCCGCCCGACGGGCCAGCGGCTTCATGCGCCCGCCCTATGCGCCGCCGGCCTTGCAGGCGGTGAAACGCGATTTCGCGTTCCTCGTCGATCAGGCTGTCGAAGCCGACGCACTGGTCCGTGCGGTCAGGAACGCGGACAAGAAAGCGATCGTTGACGCGCGGCTGTTCGACGTCTTCGTCGGCCCCGGCGTGGATGAGGGCAAGAAAAGCCTTGCCGTCGAGATCACGCTGCAACCCGGCGACAAGAGCTTTTCCCAGGAAGAGCTGGACGCGATCAGCGCGGCCGTGGTGAAGGCGGCGGAAAAGCTGGGCGGCACTCTGCGGGGATGAGGCTGTTCGCCGGGATCGAGGGGAAAGCGCGGCTTGCCGGTCTCTTCCTTCTCGGCGGCATGGCGGCGCGCGGCGTGGGTGAGGCCATGATCCGCGCCGCTCTGGTCGTGCCCGGTTCCGGGCGGGAAACGGCGCGGAACATAAAGGACTTTCCCTGGGCCTATCGCGCGGCGGAGGCGACCGATCTGGCGATGGCCTGCGCCATGCTGGGGGCGACCGTACTGCTTTATGCGCTGTTCGCGCCGGGCGGGAGGCATGTTGCGCGGATGGCGGCTTTGCTTTCCGTCATCGGCATTGCGACGCTGGGGGCAGGCAGCCTTCTCTCCATCGCGCCGCTCATCCTGCTGGACGGGGCGCCGCATCCGGGCATCGGCATGGCGCAGACCTATTCGCTCGTGGAACTGACGCTGCTGCTGCGGGATCAGGTTCAGCACGTCGCACGCATCTTCCTGGGGCTGTATCTGCTGCTGATCGGTCTGCTGGCTTTCCGCTCGCGGCGGTTTCCCCGCGCATTGGGCGCGGCGCTGATGTTCGGCGGCTCGGTACAGGCGGTGGCGCGCCTGATGGCGCTGATCGCGCCGGACCTGGCCGACGCGACGGTGATTCAGGCGGACATCGTGGCGGTGCTGGCGGAGGCGGTCTTCGCGCTATGGCTTATTTTTTCGGCTCGTCGGCCTTTTCCTGCGCGGTCGGCGGCGGACTCATGATCTTGCAACCCTTGGCGTCGGCCAGGCCGCGCAAATAGCCGCGCCGGGCTATGCCGGCGGTGACGGCGGCTTCCAGACGACGCTCGGCAGGGGCGGCGCCGCTGATCTCCCGCACCAGGCCGCGAAAGGGGATGATCGAATTGACGATAGTCTTGCCGACCGCTTCGGCTATCTTGCCGGTGCGGTTCTCATTCGCCTTCTGCCCCACGGTGAAGTCGGGGCCAAGCACCGCGTTGAGTTCGTCGAGCGAGGTCTTGAGCGCCTTGCAGCTCCGCAAGGGCGGGCGCTTATAGGGGTCTTCGACCGCCTGCTGGAGCACATCGGGAATCTTGTCCTTGTCGATGCCGACATCCCGCGCGGGCTGGGTCGCGATGGTGCCCGCCTTCTTCAACGTGTCGTCCTTCTTCTCCTGTTCCTGCGCCAGAGCGCCCGTCGAACAGAGCAACAGCGCAGCCACGCCGATCCATTTCATCCGATTTCTCCCTGCTGCTTCTTCAACCCCTTGAGACTGGGCGTGGTTCCGCGCCGGCCTGGCCGCTCCGGACTCTTTCTTTTCCGCGATTTCCTGACCGGCGGTCGGTTCCGGTCGCCGGGAAATCGCTCTATGCCGGACGGCAAGGAGATTGCAGCATATGGCGGACGAATTCATCACCATCGGTTCAGGCGATCTGAGCGCCGTCGTCAACCCGCTGGGGGCGGAGCTCTGGTCGCTGAAGGACCGGCAGGGGCGCGAATTGATGACCGATGCGGACCCGCGCTGGTGGACGGGACACGCGCCGTTGCTCTTCCCCTTCGTCGGGCGATCGCGCGGGGATGCCTATCGCTTCGAGGGGCGGGATTACGCGATGCCGCAGCATGGCTTTGCGCGGCGCAGGGCTTTCGCGCTGGTGGAGCGGAGCGGTGAGGCCGTGACCTTCCGGCTGGAGGCGGATGCGGAGACGCGGGCGGTCTATCCCTTCGACTTCCGGCTGGACATGCGCTTCGCGGTCGAGGGAGCGGCGCTGCGGATGAAGGCGACGGTGGCCAATAGCGGCGAGGGCGACCTGCCCTTCTCCTTCGGCTATCATCCTGCCTTTGCATGGCCGCTGCCCTATGCCGGGGCGGCGGAGGATCACCGGGTGCTGTTCGAGAAGGCGGAACCCGCGCCGATCCGCAAGGTGGGGAACGAATCGGGCCTGATCGCGCGGGAAAGCACCGCTTCGCCCGTGGATGGCCAGGTGCTGGCGCCCACCCATGCGATGTTCGAGGGCGACGCGCTGGTCTGGGACCGGCTGGAAAGCCGCAGCCTGTTCTGGGGCGTGCCAGGCGGCAAGGGGCTGAGGATCGATTTTCCCGATACGCCCTGGCTGGGGCTGTGGCAGAAGCCGGGGGCGCATTATCTTTGCGTGGAACCCTGGGCGGGGATGGCCGATCCGGTGGGTTTTACCGGAGATGTTTGGGAGAAGCAGGGGATCATGCGGCTGGCGCCGGGGAAGGAACGGACCTTCCGGATGGACGTGACGGTGGTGGGCGGCTGAATTCGAGTTGCCTTCCAAAAACGGCCTTACTGGCGCGGCGGCAAAGAATCGCTATATGGGCCGCCCATGAGCATTCCTTCCCGCCGTACCTTCGCCATCATCTCGCACCCCGACGCGGGCAAGACCACGCTGACCGAGAAGCTGCTGCTGGAAGGCGGCGCGATCCATCTGGCAGGGGAGGTCAAGGCGCGCGGGGCGAACCGGCGCGCACGCTCCGACTGGATGAAGATCGAGCAGCAGCGCGGCATTTCCGTGACCAGCTCCGTCATGACCTTCGAACGCGACGGGGTGACGTTCAACCTGCTCGACACGCCGGGGCACGAGGATTTTTCCGAGGACACCTATCGCACGCTGACGGCGGTGGACTCGGCCGTGATGGTGATCGACGCCGCCAAGGGCATCGAGCCGCAGACGCGCAAGCTGTTCGAGGTGTGCCGGCTGCGCAACGTTCCCATCATCACCTTCGTCAACAAGGTGGATCGTGAAGGGCGCGACGCCTTCGCCCTGCTGGATGAAGTGGCGGACGCGCTGGCGCTGGACGTGTGTCCGATGAGCTGGCCGGTCGGCATGGGCGGCGAGTTCGAGGGGATTTACGACTTCGCCCGGAACCGCCTGCGCCAGCCTTCGGGCGCGAGCAAGGAATTTGAGGGGAAGGAAGCCTCCTTCTCCGGCATCGACGATGATGCTCTGGCCGGGCATCTGTCCGGACAGGGGCTGGCGCGGCTGCGGGAGGAGGCGGAACTGGCGGTGGGCGGCTATGCCGATTTCGACCTTGCCGCCTATCGCCATGGCGACCTGACGCCGGTCTATTTCGGGTCGGCGCTCAAGCTGTTCGGCGTGACCGAACTGATCGACGCGCTGGCCGCCCATGCGCCGCCGCCGCGTGCCCAGCCCGCCGAGCCCGCGCCCGTCGAGCCGGAGAATAGCGAAGTCACCGGCTTCATCTTCAAGGTCCAGGCCAATATGGACCCGCAGCATCGCGACCGGATCGCCTTCATGCGGCTCTGTTCGGGCAAGTTCCGGCGGGGCATGAAGCTGACGCCAAGCGGCAGCGGCAAGCCGATCGCCGTGCATTCCCCGATCCTCTTCTTCGCGCAGGACCGCGAGATTGCGGACGAGGCCTTTCCGGGCGACATCATCGGCATTCCCAACCATGGAACGCTGCGCGTCGGCGATACGCTGAGCGAGAAGGCCGGGGTCCGCTTCACCGGCCTGCCGAACTTCGCGCCTGAAATCCTGCGGCGCGTGGCGCTGAAGGACCCGACCAAGACGAAGCAGCTCCGCAAGGCGCTGGATGACCTGTCCGAAGAGGGCGTGATCCAGGTCTTCTATCCGGAAATCGGATCGAACTGGATCGTCGGCGTGGTCGGGCAGTTGCAGCTCGACGTGCTGATCTCCCGGCTGGAGGCGGAATATAAGGTCGCGGCCGGGCTGGAGGCTTCGCCTTTCGACACGGCGCGATGGATTTCGGGGGACGACGCCGCAATCAGGGACCTGGTGTCGTTCAACGGCGCCAATATGGCCAAGGATCGCGACGGCAACCTGGTCTTCATGGCGAAGAGCGCCTGGGACATCGGCTATCAGCAGGAGCGGCACCCCAAGGTCAAGTTCAGCGCGACCAAGGAGCGTTGAACGGGGTACGGCCGAATTTGGCCAATTCAAGACATTCCCCTCCCGTAAACGGGAGGGGTTAGGGGTGGGCGCGAGCGTAGCGAGCTTCTGACTTAGCCGTTGCAAAACAGCGCAGGTGCCGCGCCAGCCCACCCCCTAACCCCCTCCCGCCTGCGGGAGGGGGAATGTCCTGATTCCACCCCTCCCGCTCACCGCCGCAGCAGGAACACCGCATGTTCCGCGAACAGATTGGCGTTCGCATGGGTGGTTTCCCGGTCGCCCTTCAGGAACCATTGGCCGTCTATGGTCCAGCCGCGATCCTTCACCAGGGCGCGGAAATCGTCGACCGTGACATGGTGGATGTTGAGCGTGTCGTACCATGTGTCGGGCAGCAGGCGCGTCACCGGCATGCGCCCGCCCCAGAACAGCGACAGCCGCCCGCGCCAATGGGCGAAATTGGGGAAGGATACGAAGGCCTGACGGCCAATGCGCAGCAGTTCCTCCACCACGCGGTCCGGGCGTCGGGTGGTCTGGAGCGTCTGACTCAAGATCGCATAGTCGAAGCTGGCTTCGGGATAAGTGACAAGGTCGGTGTCGGCGTCCCCCTGCACCACCGAAAGTCCCCGGCCAACGGCGGCGGCGACATTGTGCGGGTCGATTTCAAGGCCGCGCGCGTCGACCCGTTTGGTGTCGCGCAGCGCCGCCATCAGCGCGCCGTCGCCGCAGCCCACGTCCAGCACCCGCGCGCCGGGGGTCACGGTACGGGCGATCAGGGCGAGGTCGGGACGCAGGCTCATGCGCGGCCGCCCTTCAGGAAGCCGTCCACCACCCGGTTCAGTTCCGGGCATTCCAGCAGGAAGGCGTCATGGCCGAAGGGGCTGGAGAGTTCGACGAAGCTCGCCTGCGCGCCGCCGGCATTGAGCGCGTGGACGATCAGGCGGGATTCCGCCGTGGGATAGAGCCAGTCCGTGTCGAAGCTGACGAGGCAGAAACGCGCCCTGGATGCCGTAAAGGCCTTGGCAAGGCTGCCGCCATGATCCTCCGCAATGTCATAATAGTCCATGGCGCGGGTGATGTAGAGATAGCTGTTGGCGTCGAACCGCTCGACGAAGCTCAGCCCCTGGTGGCGCAGATAGGATTCCACCTGGAAATCGGCGTCGAAGCCGAAGGTCTTGGACCCATTCGGGTTTTCCGGGCGCCCCTGAAGACGACGCCCGAATTTCTCCGTGAGGCCCGCTTCGGAAAGATAGGTGATGTGCGCGGCCATGCGCGCCACCGCCAGGCCCGCGCTGGGGATCGCGCCGTCCGCATAATAGTCGCCGCCGCGCCAGTTGGGGTCGGCCATGATCGCCTGCCGCCCGACTTCGTGGAAGGCGATGTTCTGGGCGCTGTGTCGCGCCGTAGAGGCGATGACGACGCAGCTTTCGACACGTTCCGGATAAAGGGTGGGCCAGATCAGCGCCTGCATGCCGCCCATGGAACCGCCGATCACGGCATGAAGCCGGTCCACGCCCAGATGATCGAGCAGCATCGCCTGGGCGCGGACCATGTCGGCGATGGTGATCACCGGAAAGCGCATCGCATGGGGATCGCCGGTCGCGGGGTCCAGGCTGGCAGGCCCGCTGGAGCCCATGCAACTGCCGATGACATTGGCGCAGACGATGAAATGACGGGCGGGGTCGACCGGCTTCCCCTCCCCCACCAGCCGCCACCACCAACCGGGCTTGCCGGTGACGGGATGGTCCGACGCGACATATTGGTCGCCGGTCAGCGCGTGGCAGATGAGGATGACGTTGGAACGGTCCGCGTTCATCCGCCCATAGGTTTCATAGGCGATGTCCACCGGCCCCAGCGCGGCTCCGCTGTCCAGCCGCAGCGGGCCGGGCAGCCGCGCCTGCCGGCGCAGGCCGAAACGGGTGTCATCGGGAAAGGACGCGCTGGCCATATCGGTTCGGGCTAGGACCGGGGCCGGGCTCTGTCAATCGGCCCTTCCTTCGCCTAGATGACGGGCATGACCGACCATTCTGCCATCCCCATCCTGACCTATGGCCCGCTCTATCCCTATCTGGACGACGGGCTGGCACGGCGCTTTGCGGTTCACGCCCTTGCGGCGGATGCCGATCCGGATGCGCTGCCGCCCGAAGCGCGGGAGGCGCGGGCGCTGGTATCCTTCGGATCGGTCGGCGCCTCCGCGGCGATCATGGACGCCTTGCCGAAGCTGGAGATGATCGGGCTGTTTTCGGTTGGCTATGACAAGGTCGATGTCGATCATGCTCGGGCAAAGGGCATCCGCGTCACCAATACGCCGGACGTGCTGACCGATGACGTGGCCGACCTGGCGGTGGGGCTGCTCTATGCGACGGTGCGCAATATCGCGGCCAATGACCGGATGGTGCGGGCCGGGGACTGGGCGCGGGGCGTGAAGCCGCCGCTGTGCGGGCGCGTGACGGGCAAGCGGATCGGGATTTTGGGACTGGGCCGGATCGGGCGCGCCATCGCCCGGCGGCTGGAGCCGGTGGCGGGGGAGATTATCTACCACAGCCGGCGGGCGGTGGCGGATACGACCTGTCGCTATGTGGCCGATCCGCTGGATTTCGCGCGGCAGAGCGATGTCGTCATTGTCGCGACCTCCGGCGGGCCGGAGGCGCGCGGGCTGGTCGATGCGGCGATGCTGGATGCGCTGGGCCCCGAGGGCGTGATCATCAACATCAGCCGGGGCAGCGTGATCGATGAGGACGCGCTGGTGGCGGCGCTGGGGGAAAGACGGATCGCGGGCGCGGGTCTCGACGTGTTCGCGAACGAGCCGCATGTGCCGGAAGCGCTGTTGGAAATGGATCATGTGGTGCTGCAACCGCATCAGGGCAGCGCGACCGTCGAGACGCGCAAGGCGATGGCCGATCTGGTGCTTGCCAATCTGGATGCCTGGGCGGCGGGCGAGCCCCTGCTGACCCCCGTGGTGTGAGAAGCGGACGCCCGCATCCAAGCGCTTTGCGTTTCGCTTCGATGACGCTAAAGCGCGGCGCATGACAAAGCCTGCCCCCAAAGACTGGATCCTCGGCATTTCGCCCTATGTTCCCGGCAAGTCGGCCGCCGATGACGGGCGACCGCTGGTGAAGCTGTCCGCCAATGAAAATCCGCTGGGCACCGGGGAAGCGGCGCGGGCCGCTCTGGTCGCGGCAACGGCGGATCTGGCGACCTATCCCGATCCCGGCGCCGCCATGCTGCGCGAGGCGATCGCGGCGGCGCATGGACTGGACCCGGCGCGGGTGATCTACGGCACCGGGTCGGACGAATTGCTGCACATCGCGGCGAGCGCCTATGCCGGGCCGGGGGACGAGGTGCTCTACGTCCGCTACGGCTTTTCGGTGTACGACATCGCGGCGCGGCGCGTGGGGGCGACGCCGGTCATCGCGCCGGACGCCGATTATGCGACCGATGTGGATGCGCTGCTCGCGGCGGTGACGGAGAAGACCAAGGTCGTCTTCCTCGCCAACCCCAACAACCCGACCGGCACCATGACGTCGCGGGAAGAGATTGCGCGGCTGCATGCCGGTCTGCGGCCCGACATATTGTTCGTGCTGGATCAGGCCTATGCCGAATATCTGGACGCGGACGAGGATGATGGCGGGCTGGAACTGGCGAAGAATGCCGCCAATATGTTCGTGACCCGGACATTTTCGAAGATTTACGGGCTTGCCGCCGAGCGGATCGGCTGGGGCTATGCCAGCGCCGAGGTGATCGACGTGCTGCATCGCATCCGCGCGCCGTTCAACGTGACGACGGCCGGGCAGGCCGCTGCGGTGGCGGCGATCGAGGACGCCGCCTGGGTCGAGGCGAGCCGGACACATAACCGGAAATGGCGCGAATGGCTGACGGGCGAGATCGCCGCGCTGTCCAACCATGGGCTGCGCGCCGTGCCGAGCAAGGCGAATTTCCTGCTCATCCTGTTCGATGGCCGGCTGACGGCCGAGGCGGCGATGAAGGGCCTGTGGGACGAAGGCTTCGCCACCCGCTGGCTGCCGGGGCAGGGTCTGCCCAACGGACTGCGCATCACCATCGGCACCGAGGATCAGATGCGCAAGGTCGCGGCCAAGCTGCGCGCCATGGCGGAAGCGGCCTGATGCTGCCATTTTCGCGCGTCACGATCATTGGGCTGGGCCTGATCGGCTCCTCGCTAGCGCGGGCGATCCGCGAAGCCATGCCGACCGTTCGGGTGACGGGCCATGATGCCGATGCCGGCGTGCGGGAGATCGCGCGGGCCATCGATCTGTGCGACGACGTGACCGATACGGCGGGCGCTTCGGTGACGGATGCCGATCTGGTCGTGCTGTGCGTGCCGGTGCGGGCCATGGGCGCGGCGGCGGCGGAGATTGCCGACGATCTGCCTGCGGAGGCGATCATCAGCGATGTCGGCTCCTGCAAGGCCGATGTGCTGGCGCAGTTGAACATTGCCTTGCCGGGGCGCACGGTCATTCCCGCCCATCCCGTCGCGGGCACGGAGAATAGCGGGCCGGAAGCGGGCTTCGCCTCCCTGTTCCGGGGCCGCTGGTGCATCGTGACGCCGCCCGCCGACGCCGATCCGGCGGCGGTCGAGCGCGTGTCGGAGCTGTGGCGGCGCGTCGGCGCGGATGTCGAGACGATGGACCCGGCGCATCACGATCTGGTGCTGGCGGTGACCAGCCATTTGCCGCACCTCATCGCCTATACCATCGTCGGCACGGCCAGCGATCTGGAGGATGTGACCCAGTCGGAAGTCATCAAATATTCCGCCGGCGGCTTCCGCGACTTCACCCGCATCGCCGCGTCCGATCCGACCATGTGGCGCGACGTGTTCCTGGCGAACAAGGATGCGGTGCTGGAGATGCTCCAGCGCTTTTCGGAGGATCTGTCGGCCTTGCAGCGGGCGATCCGCTGGAATGACGGGGATGCGCTGTTCAACCTGTTCACCCGCACGCGGGCGATCCGGCGGTCGATCATCGAGCAGGGGCAGGACGATCCCAAGCCCGATTTCGGGCGTTCGCATTGAATAGCGGCGTGCGCCTGCCTTCGCAGGAGCATATCGGCCTATAAAGGCTCGTTCAGCGCATTGATGGCCGCATGGACGCGAGCTTCCGCTTCCCGTCGATCCAGGCCGGGCGGAACGATCTCGCCCACCTTGTAAGTGATCGTGCCGCTGCGCTTCATGAACTTGCCGCGGGGCGAGACGCGGCCGCTGTCGACCGCGATGGGCACGACCGGCAGTCCCAGCAGCACGTAGAGCCCCGCGAAACCGGCGCGCAAGGGCGGGCTTTCGCCATGGGGAACACGGGTGCCTTCGGGAAAGAGGCAGATGGCGCGGCCCTCCGCCGTGGCGGCCTTGGCGGCGACGCGCAGGGCGCGCAGCGCGCTCGCCCCGGCGCTGCGTTCGATGGGGATCAGGCCATAGCGGCGGGCGATGCCGCCCCAGAGCGGAATGTCGAACAGCTCGCGCTTGGCGGCGATGGCGGGACGATCCAGCAGGCAGAGCAGGTCGATCGTCTCGAACATCGATTCATGCTTGAGGATGTAGAGATAGGGACCGTCCTCCAGCCTTCCCTCGACCCGGACCTTCTGCCCCAGCAGCCAGCGCGCGCAGCCGCGATGAAAGCGGCTCCACGCAGTGGCGACGCGGGGAATGGAGCGGGGCGCGACCAGATTGACCGCCATGGCCGCAAGGACGAACAGCAGCGATCCCGGATAGAAGATCGACATGAAGGCGAGGGATCGCAGCGCGGTCAGCATTCCGGGTGAACCGTTCAGATACCAATAAGCGCCGCCGCCCGGCGCAGCAGATATTTATTATATTCACGCGCCAGCATGGTGAGGCTGGGGCGGCTGGGCACGGCGTCGTAGACCAGCGTGACCCGTTCGGGCAAGGCCTGCCGCAGTTCGAGCGCGGAACGCCGCATGTGCCAGTCGGTGGTGATGAGGCGCACCGTCTTGAAATCCCGCCGTTCCAGCCAGTGCGCTGTCTCTATGGCGTTGGACCGGGTGTCGATGGCTTCGCGGCCAAGCGTGATGCAACAGGAGAAGAGGCGTTCAGGCGCCTTATATTGCGCGGCCAGCTCCGCCGGGCGGACCGAGCGGTCGACGCCTGAGATCAGCATCCGCTTGGCCGCGCCGTCCTGAAGCAGGGAAAGGCCGCGGTCGATACGCCCGGCCCCGCCGGTCAGCACGACGATCGCGTCGGTCTGGCGACCGTCCAGCGGCTGGGGCAGGAAGATCGCGAACCAGGCGAAGCCCAGCATCCATCCCAACAGGGTGACGGCGATGAAGCGGACGATCACAGCAGCCGCCCCAGCGACCGCAGCACCGTCCAGCGCGCCGCGATCCGCGCCAGCAGCATGCAGCCCATGGGTATCGCGGCCAGCGCGGCCCAACTTGTCCACGGCAGCTGGACGCCGCTCAGCAGCTCCGATCCCGTCGCCAGCAGCCGCCCGCCCAGCAGCAGGATCACCAGCAATGCGCAGGCAAAGCCGAGCGCGCCCCCGAACAGCGCGTCGAGGCCGATGCGCCGCTGGAACAGCCGGGCGATCTGCACGTCGGTCGCGCCCATCAGGTGCAGCACGTCGATGGTGCCGCGATGGCTGTCATGCGCGGCGCGGGCGGCGAGGACGACCACCGCGCCGGTCGCCAGCGTCATCAGCATGACGATGCCCGCCGCCAGCCAGCCAAGCGCGGAAAGCAGATCCGCGAGCGGCGCGAGGAAGGCGGCATGGGGTTCGATGCGGGCCTTTGGCGAGAGGGCATGGAGCTGTCGGCGGAGACGCTCGACCTTCGCGTCCGTCCGGCCCGGCGTGAGTTCGATGTCGATCAGCGCCGGTATCGGCAGGTCGCCGCTGGCCGCGTCCTGCCCAAGCCAGGGACGGATCTGCTCCGCCAGCGCGGCGGACGGGACCGGACGAACGGCGCGGACGGTCGCGTCCTTGCGCAGTGCGGCGGCCATGGCGGCGCTGAGGCGCTCGCGCTGTTCGGCATTGGCTTCCACGATCTGCACCGTCGCGCGCCCGGCAAGGTCGGCGCCCATCGCCTTCACCGCCGCGCCCAGGCCCAGACCGGCGGCGGCCGACAGCACCGTCAGGAACATCATGATGGCGATGATCCAGGGCATAGGGCCGGCCACCCGCCCCTCTGGCAGCAGCCGGTGGCGCGCGGCGGCGGCGGCGCGGCGATTGCCCATGGCGCCGGGGGACGCCATCAACCGGCCGCCTGCGGTCGGGGCGGGTAGCGCAGCGATCCGGTCGGATCGGACAGACGGCCCTTGTCCAGCTTCATCATCTGCGCGCTGCCCACCTGCGCGATCAGCGGCAGGTCGTGGGTGGCGACGACGATGGTGGTGCCCAGCCGGTTGAGCGCTTCGAACAGGGTCATGAGGCGGCGGGCCATGTCGGCGTCGACATTGCCGGTCGGCTCGTCCGCCACCAGTATTTCCGGGCGGCCGATGACGGCGCGGGCGATGGCGACGCGCTGCTGTTCCCCGCCCGACAGGGTGGCGGGGCGGGCCTGGCCGCGATCGCCCAGTCCCACCCAGTTCAACATCTCGCTGACGGGCAGGTCGATCTCGCTCTCCTCCATGCCCGCGACCCGCAGCGGCAGGGCGATATTGTCATAGACCGACAGATGCGGGACCAGCCGGAAATCCTGGAACACCACCCCGATGCGTCGGCGGAACCCCGGCAGGCGCTTGCGGGGCAGTGTCACGACATCCTCCCCGAACAGGCGGATGACGCCGCGGCTGGGCCGCTGGGCGAGGTAGAGGAGTTTCAGCAGCGATGTCTTGCCCGCGCCCGACGCGCCGGTCAGGAAATAGAAGCCGCCGCTCGCCAGGGAGAAGCTGACGTCGGACAGCGTCTCGCTATCCAGACCATAGCGCAGGCCGACATTTTCGAACTGTACGATGGCCGACATGCGTCTATTTCAGCGCCCGCGCGCTCCCTGCTTCCCCGATGGCCTAGCCATGGCACAGCGGACGGGCGGCCGTAAAGCCCATCCGGCCTGAGTCCGCGAGTCGCGCCCGGGTGGACGGGCATGTTTGAAGCCGCTTGCCCTCGAATCCAACTCATGCCTATGAAGCGTCATGATCCTGGTGTGTCCCAATTGCGCCACGCGCTATATCGTGCCGGACAGCGCCGTCGGCCCGAACGGCCGCCAGGTTCGCTGCGCCGCCTGCAAACATAGCTGGTTCCAGGAAGGCGCCGCGCTCGCCCCGCGAGAGGAAGCATTGGCGACGGCAGGCGTGCCCGAAGTCGCGGCGCCATCGCCTCCGCCTCCACCGCCCCCCCCGGCGCCGCCCCCCCCACCGCCCCCGGTTGAGGAGCCCGCCCCGCCAACGGTGGAGCCCGTCGCAGCGCCCGTGGAGCCCGAACCCGTCGCGCAAGCCGCACCCCCGGAAACGGCAAGGCCGGATTATCGGTTCGACGATATTTACGGGCGCGCCGAAGCGGATGCGCGCGACGATTG
Source organism: Sphingobium sp. SA916 (assembly GCF_002894065.1). NCBI lineage: Bacteria > Pseudomonadati > Pseudomonadota > Alphaproteobacteria > Sphingomonadales > Sphingobiaceae > Sphingobium > Sphingobium sp. SA916. The sequence continues at coordinate 22,394 of NZ_LXYF01000074.1, read as the reverse complement.
GGCCGAACCCGCGCCAGTAGCGGCGAAGCCCCGGCGCAACCGGCTGAAGATATGGACCTATGCGGCGCTCGCCTTCTGCCTGGCGATCGGCGCGGCCGGCGGGGCGCTCTGGTATTTCGGAACGCCTGGCTGGGCGGTCAATCTGGGCCTGGTGCCCGAGGAAGGCGACCCGGACCTGCTCTTCTATCTTTCCAAGCCTGCCGAGCGGCGCAAGCTGCCGACCGGGGAGGAATATTTCGCTTTCGGAGCGCGGATCGTGAACAGCGGCAAGCAGGTGCTGCCGGTACCCCCCGTGCTGGTGCAACTGCGCGACAGGCAGAACCGGCTGGTGTTCAGCTGGACCACCAAGGCGGACCGGACCAGCCTGAAACCGGGTGAGGAAGCGTCGATCAACGAAAGCCGGATCGACATTCCGAAAAATGCCGAGAATCTGTCGCTGACCTTCGTCCAGTGATCCGTTCGTCGTTCCTGCGCAGGCGGGAACCCATCTCCTGAACGTGCCGCCTGGGACGACTTATGGGAGATGGATCCCCACCTTCGCAGGGATGACGATCTCAAAAAATCACGGATAGCTCACCGTCTTCGGCCGCCCTTGGGGGATCGGGATGAATTCCCGGTCGTCGCCGGGGATCAGGGGAAAGCGCATGGCTTCCCAATCCTCGCGGGCCTGCATCAGGCGGTCGGTGGAGGATGACACGAAATTCCACCAGACATGGCGAGGCGTCCGGAACGCCTCTCCCCCGCAAAGTATGACGCGGCCGCCGTCCACGCTCATCAACGTCGCCCTGATGCCGGGCCGCAGGACGTAGAGCGTCTGCGGCTGGAGCATCACCCCGTCCAGCGCCGCGTCGCCGCCGGAGACATAGATCGCCCGCTCCTCCGCATCCGCATCGATCGGGACCGAACCGCCGGGCGAGAGCTGGATGTCGGCATAGATGGTGTTCGCATAGGTGGTGACCGGTGAGGTTGCGCCCCACAGGTTGCCCATGATCACGCGCGCCCGCGCCCCAGCGCCATCGATGACGGGCAGGCCGCCCTCACCGACATGCTCGAAGGCCGGGTCCATCTCCTCATAACGGTCGGGAAGCGCGAGCCAGGTCTGGATGGCGGACAGTTTCGACAGCTTTGCCCGGTCCTCGTCCGGCGACCGCTCGCTGTGGACGATGCCCTTGCCAGCGGTCATCAGGTTGACCGCGCCCGGCTCGATCAACTGCTCCGTGCCCAGGGAATCGCGGTGGAGGAAGCTGCCTTCATACATATAGGTGACGGTGGCGAGGTTGATGTGCGGGTGGGGGCGCACGTCCACGCCCTGCCCCGGTTCGATCCGGGCGGGACCGGCCTGGTCGAAGAAGATGAAGGGGCCGACCATGGTGCGATCCTTCACCGGCAGGGAACGATGGACGCGGAAATCGCCCAGGTCATGGGTGGTGGGCGTGATCGTCTGGATGATCGGATCGTTCTGGATGATCGGTTCGGGCGGGGTCATGCTGCGTCCAGTTCGGGATAGTGGCGGAAGACATCTTCGTCGGTGAACGGCAGGCGCCGTTCGCTTGCCAGATAGTCCTGCAATTCGGGCAGCGCCGCAACCCGGTCATGCAGATCGGCAAGGCGCGGGAAGGACGGCGTCAGCGTCGCCATGCGCAGCGGAAAGGCATAGCGCAATCCCGCGATCAGGTGGAAGAGCGAGAGATCGGCATAGCTCCAGCTTCGGCCTGCCAGCCAGTCGCCCGTCTCCGCGCTCAGGGCATGTTCGAAATAGGTCAGGAATTTGGGGATGCGGCCGGCGCGAAACCCTTGGGCGGCGCGCAGGGCCTCGGCCTTCTGATTCTCATAATAGAGATGGGCGCCGACCGGATGGTGGACGTCATGCGCCTCCGCCACCATATCCATGATGGTGAGCTGCACCTGGGCGAGCCAATAGCGCGGCTTGAGGCCGGTGGGGCCGCATTCATGGCGTTCGGCCAGATAGAACAGGATGTTGGCGGTCTGCGCCACGGTGCGGCCGTCCGTCACCAGATAGGGTGGGGCGAAGGCGGGACCGGCGTCGTGACGCTCCATGTCCGCCATCAGCGCTTCGTCGCCGTCGGTGCGGGCGCGGTCGCGATAAGCGATGCCGCACGCCTCCATCGTCAGCCGCACGAACTCGCCGCGCCCGGCTATGGTGGACCAGTACCAGAAATCATAGGCCATGATGCGCGCCTCCTTCGACGGCGGCACAACGTTCGAACAGGCGCTATGGTGTCATTCCCCCGGCGCGCGAGCCTTTATCGCCAGGGCGTGGACCTTTTCGCGCAGCAGGTCGGCCAGCGCGGCATTGACCATCCGCTGGCGGGCGACGCGGTTCTGGCCCATGAAGCGGCCGGAAACGATCTCCACGGTGAAGTGGCTCTCCCCCGATCCGTCATGCCCGGCATGGCCGCGATGCTTCTCGCTGTCATCGATCACGGCGAGCCGTTCGGGGCTGAGGGCGGCCTGCAGCCGGGCTTCGATTTCGGTGGCGACAGGGCCTTTTAGAATCTCGGTCATCGCCCCTATATAGGCCCTTTATTCCCCGTTGCATCAGGACAATCTTGGCTAGCGATCCCTTCTCGACCCGGCGTTTCAACCGTTTCCACGGCCGCGTGGAAAGCGACCGCCCCTGCGCGGTGCCCGGCTGCGAGGAACCGGGGGAATTTCGCGCGCCGCCCCTGGAAGGAGGCCGGCCGAACCAGGAAGGCCCACGCTGGCGCTGGCTGTGCCTCGACCATGTGCGGGAATTCAACCAGGGCTATAATTTCTTCACCGGCATGAGCCCGGAGGAGATCGCCGCCGCCCAGCGCCCCTATGCGGGGTGGGAGCGGGAGACGCGGGCCTTTTCGTCCAACGCCGCCAGCCCGCCGCCCAGATGGTCGGACTTTCAGGACCCGCTGGACGCCATCGGCGCCAAGTTCAGGGAGCGGGTGGCGAAGGCGCGGGCCGACAACCAGACGCGGCAGGACGGAAAATTCCTGTCGCGGGACGACCGGCGGGCGCTGGAGGTGATGGGGTTGCCGATCGACGCCGACCGAAGAGCGCTGCGGCAGCGCTACACCGAATTGCTGCGGCGCTTTCATCCCGATCATAATGGCGGCGACCGGAGCCATGAGGCTTTGTTGCAGGGAGTGATCGAGGCCTATCAATTGTTGAGGAAGGCTGAGGCCTTCGCTTGAACATCGTCGTTCCCGCAGAGGCGGGAATGACTTGTGATCGGTTCATTGCGCTGTCATAGGCGCCGACCCTTCCCCGGAGATTCCTATGACAACCCGCGCCCTGGGCCTCGATTTCGGCACGACCAACAGCGTGGCCGCGCTCGCTGGCGGGGGCGGGTCGGAACTGGTGGAATTTGCCGGCAAGGAAGCAACCGGCGCGGTGTTCCGCTCCGCGCTCTGCTTCTGGCATGACAGCGGCGTGAAGGGCGGCATGGCGCATGAGGCGGGACCATGGGCCATAGCGGAATATCTGGAATTTCCGGAGGACAGCCGCTTCCTGCAAAGCTTCAAGTCGGTGGCGGCCAGCCCGGTCTTCGAAAGCGCGAATGTGTTCGAGAAGCGCTTCCGCTTCGAGGAACTGGGGCAAATGTTCCTCTCCCGCATGGTCGGCCATGCGGGCGGCGCGCTGGACCGGCGGCCGGAGCGGATCGTGGTCGGGCGGCCGGTGGAATATGCCGGATCGCGGCCCGACGAGGCGCTCGCCCGGCGGCGCTATGACGCCATGTTCGCAGGGTTCGGGGACGAGATTCACTATGTCTACGAACCGCTGGGCGCCGCGTTCAGCTATGCCAGCCGCCTGACCGAAGCGGCGACGATATTGGTGGCGGACTTTGGCGGGGGCACCAGCGACTTTTCCATCGTCCGGGTCGAGGCGCCGGGCGCGGCGCGGCGTTGCGTGCCACTCGGCTCGGCGGGCATCGGCCTGGCCGGGGACCGCTTCGACTATCGGATCGTCGATCATCTGGTGCTGCCGATGCTGGGCAAGGGCGGCAGCTATCACAGCTTCGGCAAGGAACTGGAGATTCCGCGCAGCTATTTCGCGGACTTTGCCGACTGGTCGCGGCTGGCGCTGATGCGCAACCGGCGGACCATGGACGAGCTGGCGCGCTTGCAGAAGGCCGCCCATGATCCCGACGCCATCGGGCGGATGATCACGGTGATCGAGAAGGAACTGGGCTATCCGCTCTACGATGCGGTGGGGTCTTTGAAACGGCGGCTGTCGGAGGCGGAGAGCGCGACTTTCCGCTTCGAAGGCGGCGGGCTCACCATCGAAAAGCAGGTGACGCGCGCCGATTTCGAAGGCTGGATCGCGCCCGACATCGCCCGGATCGAAGCCACGGTGGACAAGGCGCTCGACAAGGCGGGCGTGGCGCCCGATGCCATCGACCGGGTGTTCCTGACCGGCGGCACGTCCCTGATCCCGGCGATCCGGCGCATTTTCGACCGGCGCTTCGGGAAAGACCATATTGCAACCGGCGGAGAATTGACGTCCATCGCCCATGGGCTGGCGCTGGTCGGGCAGGAGGCCAATTTGGCCGAATGGGCCGCTTGATCCCGGCGTGTTAAGGCCCCACTCTATCGACATGCCTGTCCCTGATGGTTAGGGCAGTGCCGACCAGATCGTTCAAAGAGATTAGAAGATGACCGACATCCCGAACGTCCAGCCCGATACCCGCGCCGAAACGCTGTTGGCCTCGCCCGACCGCGAAGTCGACGCGCGCGAAGTGTTCGGCATCGATGTCGACATGAAGATCCCGGCCTTTTCGGAAGCCGACGAGCGGGTGCCCGATCTCGACCCCGCCTATGTGTTCGATCCGGACACCACGCTCGCGATCCTGGCTGGTTTCGCCTATAACCGCCGCGTGATGGTGCAGGGCTATCACGGCACCGGCAAGTCGAGCCATATCGAACAGGTCGCCGCGCGCCTGCGCTGGCCGTGCATCCGCATCAACCTGGACGCGCATATCAGCCGCATCGACCTGGTCGGGCGCGACGCCATCGTCCTGAAGGACGGGCAGCAGGTGACGGAATTCCGCGAAGGCCTGCTCCCCTGGGCGTTGCAGCGGCCTGTGGCTTTGGTGTTCGACGAATATGATGCGGGCCGCCCGGACGTGATGTTCGTGATCCAGCGCGTGCTGGAAACCGACGGCAAGATGACGCTGCTCGACCAGAACCGGGTGATTCGGCCCAATCCCTGGTTCCGCCTGTTCGCGACCGCCAACACCGTGGGTCTGGGCGACACCACCGGCCTTTATCACGGCACGCAGCAGATCAACCAGGGCCAGATGGACCGCTGGAACCTGGTGGTGGCGCTGAACTATCTGCCCGCCGCGACCGAGGCGCAGGTGGTGCTGGCCAAGTCCGGCGAATATGACCATGAGGGCGGCCGCAAGGAAGTCGAGAATATGATCAAGGTGGCGGAACTGACGCGTCAGGGCTTCGTCAACGGCGACATATCGACCGTCATGAGCCCGCGCACCGTGATAAGCTGGGCGCAGAATGCGCTGATCTTCAAGAATATCGGCTTCGCCTTCCGCCTGAGCTTCCTCAACAAATGCGATGAGGCGGAGCGGCCGCTGGTGGCCGAATATTATCAGCGCGTCTTCGGCAAGGATCTGCCCGAAAGCGTCGCGCACCGGGCGGCGTGACGTGATCGTCGTCGAACGGATCGATCCGGAGGGCGGGACCGCCCATCGGATCAGCATTCGCGGGCATGAACTGATCGCGGACATGTCGGCGCCGGACGGCCATGATGCCGGGCCGGACCCGCATGACCTTTACGATTCGGCCTTGGGCGCGTGCAAGGCGATGACGATGCTCTGGTATGCGCAGCGCAACGGCATTCCGGTGGAGGGCATCCATGTCGGCGTGGTGCGCGACGCGAGCCAGGAACGGCAGGGCATCTACAGGCTGACCACGCGCATCGCGCTGTCCGGTCCGCTCACCGAGGAGCAGCATGACAGACTGATCGCCGTCGCCGCGAAATGCCCGGTCCACAAGCTGATGAGCGAGGTCGAAACGCAGATCGAAACCATCGCCGTGCCCATGGTCGGGGAGGGCGAGCGGCCGTGAGCGAGCCTGTCGCCCTGACGCCGGAAAAAGCCCGCCTGCCGCTGGAGAGCGCGTTCAACCTGCGCGACTTCGGTGGTTATGCGACCGCCGATGGGCGCTGCGTGAAGCGCGGCATGCTCTACCGGTCGGGGACGATGGCGCTGCTGACGGACGCGGATGCGGACCATCTCCGCTCGCTCGGCATCAAGGCGATCTGCGATTTCCGCCGCGGCAACGAACGGACCGCCGAACCCACGCTCTGGCATGGGAGCGAGGTCGATTATTTCTGCCGCGACTATGCGGAAAGCAGCGGGCTCCTCGGAGAGATGCTGAAGCGCGACGGCGCGACCGCGGACGATATGCGGCAGACGATGATCGCCCTCTATCGCGTCATTCCGGTCGACCATGCCGAATCCTACCGCGCCATGTTCGCGCGGATCGCGGATGGGCGCGTGCCGTTGCTGATCAACTGCTCGGCGGGCAAGGACCGGACCGGCGTGGGCGCGGCGCTGGTTCTGGCGGCGCTCGGCGTGCCGCGCCCGACCATCGTTCAGGATTATCTGGCGACCAACGCCCATGCCGATTGGGACTGGCTGCTGGCGCAGCGCAACACGCTGGTGGCGCGGATGCGGCTGACCAGAACCGACATGCTCGAACCGCTGCTGAAGGCGGAATCCGTCTATCTGGATACATTGTTCGCGACGCTGGATGAAAGCCATGGCGGCGTGGACGGCTATCTGAACGATGTGCTGGGCGTCGACGCCGCGGCACGGGATTCGATGCGCGGGATGCTGCTCGACTGATGGCCGACCGTTCGCCCCTCGACGCCTTCAAGGACGTGCTGTCCGGCGCGGCGCGGTCGATCGCGCGCGACGCGGAGGTGGAGGTGAGCTTCACCGCCGACACGCCGCATATGGCGGGCAAGGCGATCAAGGTGCCGACGCCCGGACGCAATCTGCCCGCCGATCAGGTGGCGCTGGCGCGGGGTTTCGCGGACGCCAATGCGCTGCGGCTGCGGCACCATAATGCGCGGATTCACAACGCCGCCGCGCCTGCCGACGCGACGGCGCGGGCCGTCTATGACGCGGTCGAGCAGGCGCGGGTAGAAGCGATCGGTTCGCGGGCGATGGAGGGGGTAAGGGCGAACCTCAACCATGCGCTCGACCTGAAATTGAAGTCCGATCCGATCCGCCGGGCGCGTTCCGCCGATGAGGTGCCCTTGTCGACCGCGCTGGCGCTCAAGGTGCGCGAACGGCTGACCGGGCAGGCCGCGCCCAAGGATGTGCGGGCGGGTCTGGCGATGGTCGACCAGTGGATCGAGGACAAGGCGGGCGCCGATCTCGACGCGCTGGCCATGGCCATCGACGATCAGCGCGCTTTCCAGAAGCTGACCTCGGCCATGCTGGAGCATCTCCAGTTGATCGACGCCGACGTGCCGCCCGAAACCGACGATTCCGAACCGCAGGAAGAGGGCGAGGACGAGGAGCAGCAACAGGAAGACGGCGACAGCGGCGAGGATCAGGCGGGCGACAGCGACGCCTTTGCCGAGGCGCGCGCCGAGGATCAGGGCGGCGACACCGAGGACGGCGAAACCGAATATAGCGACGAGTTCGACGCCGACAGCGAGGAAGGCGCGGAGGATATGGGCGAGGAGGGCATGATGCCCGTCCGCCCCAACCGGCCGATGGGCGACCTGCCGCCGGGCTTCGACTATAAGCCCTATACGCAGCTTCACGATGAGGTCGTGACCGCCGAGGATCTGTGCGACGAGGATGAATTGCTGCGGCTGCGCGGCTTCCTCGACCAGCAATTGGTGAGCCTGCAGGGCGCGGTGACGAAGCTTGCCAACCGGCTCCAGCGGCGGCTGATGGCGCAACAGTCGCGGTCCTGGGACTTCGATCAGGAAGAGGGGCTGCTCGACGCGGCGCGCTTGGCGCGGATCGTGATCGATCCGACGCGCTCGCTCTCCTACAAGATCGAGCGGGACACCGAGTTCCGGGATACCGTGGTCACGCTGCTGATCGACAATAGCGGGTCGATGCGCGGGCGGCCGATCTCCATCGCCGCGATCAGCGCCGACATCATGGCCCGCACGCTGGAGCGTTGCGGCGTGAAGACCGAGATATTGGGCTTCACCACCCGCGCCTGGAAGGGCGGGCAGAGCCGGGAGGATTGGCTCGCCGCCGGGCGTCCGCCGATGCCGGGGCGTCTCAACGACCTGCGCCACATCATCTACAAGAAGGCCGACGAACCCTGGCGCCGGGCGCGCAAGAATCTGGGCCTGATGATGCGCGAGGGGCTGCTCAAGGAGAATATCGACGGCGAGGCGCTGCTCTGGGCGCATAACCGGCTGATCGCCCGCAATGAGGAACGCCGCATATTGATGGTGATCTCCGACGGCGCGCCGGTCGACGATTCCACCCTGTCGGTGAACAGCGGCACCTATCTGGAGCGCCATTTGCGGCAGGTGATCGAGTGGATCGAGAACCGCTCGCCCGTGCAACTCGTCGCCATCGGCATTGGCCATGACGTCACGCGCTATTATCGCCGCGCGGTGACCATCATGGATGCCGAACAGCTCGGCGGGACCATGGTGGAGCAGCTCGCCGGACTGTTCGACGAAGATTAGAAGCCCTGCTCGTTCGGGCTTCCGCGATGTCGAAGCCCGGACCTTCCCTTGAAAAGAAGATCGGCAGTTTCGACCTCGTGTCAGCGCGAACAAGCGTTTTGACAGGAGAGTGCAATGAGTGTCGCCTTTCGTCGCGAGAGTGACGAGGAGCATCTGGAACCCACGTTCGAGATTCCGTTGCCGCCCGGACCCAATTGGGTGACGGCGCGCGGCCTGCGGCTGACGCGGGCGAAGGTGGAAGCGCTGGAGGCGGTCGATACCGAAGCCATGGCCGAGGAGGACGCCAAGAAGCTGAAGCGCGAGTTGCGCTATTGGCGCACGCGCCTGGCGACGGCGGAATTGCGGCCGGTGCCGGATGCGGAGGCCGTGGCCTTCGGCAGCCGCGTCACCTACCGGTTGAACGGCAAGGAGAAGCGGGTCGCCATCGTCGGGGACGACGAGGCCGAGCCGACGGAAGGGCGTATCGCCTTTTCCGCGCCGCTCGCCCGGGCGATGATGGATGCGGAAGAAGGCGAAAGCGTCGATTTCGGCGGTAAGCCGGGCGCGATCATGATCCTCGCGATCGAAGCGATATTGGAGGAGTAGACCTCGCAACATGCCGGATTGTGTTCCTGCGAAGGCAGGAACCCAGTTCGGACGGCAGGACTGGGCTCCTGCCTTCGCAGGAGCACGCTGCAAAAAGATCGGTATCGTTCAAACGGATAGATGCTGATCAAAAAAAGAAGCCCTCCAGTTTCGGCTGGAGGGCTTTCGTCTATTCAATCAAGCGTTGCGGCCAGCTTCGAACAGGAACCAGGCGCGTTCCTCGGCCTCGTCGGTCCAGTCGTCGATAATGCCCTCGGTCGCATTGTCGCCCGCTTCGGTCGCGGCCGCCTTGGCGGCGCGCAGCGCCTCGACCAGCTTCAGATTGTCCTCGCGCAGCTCATTCAGCATGTCGCCGGGGCTTACATAATCGGCGTCATTGTCGACCAGCGACTGGTGACGCGAAATGTCTCCGATGGAACGCAGCGTCGTGTTGCCGGTCTTGCGCACCCGCTCCGCGATCAGGTCGGTGGTCGCCAGGATCTGCGTCGCCTGCTCGTCGAACATCAGATGATAGTCGCGGAAATGCGGGCCGGAGACGTGCCAGTGGAAATTCTTGGTCTTGAAATACAGCGCATAGCTGTCGGCGAGCACGCCGTTCAGCGCCTCTGCGACCGACTTGGTGGCGTTGCTGCGCAGGTCCGTCGAGGTCTTGAGATCGGGGGCTGTCATGCTTGGCTCCTGCTGGGGGACTTGGTTTCGGACATATAATGGTCTGTCCCCGATAAGGTGCCATGACAAGACAGGAATTTTGCCGGGATAATGCCGGTCAGTGTGATGCAGCCAATCGATCAGGCGAGATGCAGGGCCGACACCGCCGCCGCCATGCCCGCCAGCAGCACCAGCACGCCCCCGCCCAGCCGGATCGCGCGAAGCGGCAGCGCCTTGAATGACGGACCGCCCATCAGAATGGCGGGCACGGTCGCGGCGATGATGCCGATCGCCCCGCCCGTCGCGGCCAGGAAAGGATCGGCGGTCCGCACGGCGATTCCCAGGATCAGGAACTGCGCACCGTCCCCGAAGCCGAGGATGAAGAGGCCGAGCGCGGTGGTCGGAAAGGGCCCCAGCCGCCAGCTTGCCAGGGGATCAGGCCGTTTCGTCGGCCAGAACATGCCGACCGCCAGGAAGATCAGCGCCAGCGCCAGGAAAAGGAGCCGCCCGTCCGTACCCAGCATCGGCGCGATGAAGGCGCCTGCCGCCGCGCCGATGGCCGCATTGGCGAGCGCCGCCGCCACGATCCCCGCTATCACCGCTCCGTCGCGGCGGAACCGTTCGGCCAGCGCAAGCGCCAGCAACTGCCCCTTGTCGCCCGTCTCCGCCAACAGACAGCCGAGCAATGCGATCAGCAATGCATCCATTCAGCCGGCCAGACAGTCAGACGGTCAGGTGCGCGCCGGGCCCTGCCGCCGGCTTGGTGGCGACGGGCATGGCGATGACGTCCGCCTCCGGCATTTTGGCCGCGATCGCGTCGCGCATCAGGTCGAGATAGGACATGATGACCGGTCCCGCGCCTTGCAGCGACAGCGCCGATTGCAATGTGCCGGCCAGGCTTTCCACGCTGTCGAGGTGGAAGGCGCGGGCAATATGGCGAATGCGGTCGATCTCGTCGCGCAACCGCACGACCGATATATGGCCCCTTTCCCCCGCAAGCCCGTCGACCCGCCTCAGCAGATCGGCAAGAATGGCCAGCATCGGATCATGTCGCATGGAGAAGACTCCCCCGTCCTGTAACTCCGGCTCCCTGATAGAGCGAAGCGGGTTAAGGCCGCGTAAAGTGTAGCATAACCCCCGCGCCTGGGCCACGAGCCTTGACATGGGGCCGAATCTGCCTCATGGGGCACCGCTGAAACGGGGCGGTCCCTTCCTCGCAAGAGAATTGGGGCCGCTCTTCTTTTTCACGATATTCACGACCAGGGACTAAGGCCATGGCCAAGCCAGCAACCGTCAAGATTCGCCTCGTCAGCTCGGCTGACACCGGCTTCTTCTACGTCACCAAGAAGAATCCGCGCACCAAGACCGAGAAGCTGAGCTTCCGGAAGTACGATCCCGTCGTGCGCAAGCATGTCGAGTTCAAGGAAGCCAAGATCAAGTGATCTGACGGCGGCTGCGGCCGCCCGACGATTGCAGCTTCGCGGCGTCATGCCCGAACGAAGAGGCCCGTCCCCCTGGGGGAACGGGCCTTTCCTTGTTGGCTGGAATGCGGGTTGGGGGCGGATTTGGGTGGGAAGCGGACATTCCCCCTCCCGCAGGCGGGAGGGGGTTAGGGGGTGGGCTGGCGCGAGATCTGCGCTGTTTTGCAACGGCTAAGTCAGAAGCTCGCTACGCTCGCGCCCGCCCCTAACCCCTCCCGCCTGCGGGAGGGGGAATGTCTTGGATTGGCCAAAATCCGCCAAGCCGGATCGATCAATTACCGACCGGCTGACCATCCGTACGGCGCACCACGATGGTCGAGGAGCGTGGCTGCTGCCCCGATACCGGCCAGTTGCCGGTCGGATGCTGGATGTTGATGAAAAAGCTCTTGAGGTCCGGCGTATAGGCGATGCCGGTGATCTCGCAACCCACGGGACCGACCAGGAAGCGCTTGGATGCCTTGCTCGTCTGGTCGACATGGTACATCGAATTGTTGCCGAAGGCCTGGGTCATGTTGACCGCCGCACCGTTCAGCGTGCCCGCATTGCCGGTGAGGTTGTGATCGGTCTGGACCCACAGGCGGCCCTGCGGATCGATGCGGAGGCCATCGGGGCTGGAGAAATAATCGCCGCTGATGTTCCCCTTCAGATTCGCTTCGGCCAGATTGGGATTGCCCGCCAGCAGGAAGACTTCCCAGGTGAAGCGGGTCGCCAGCGGCGAATCGCCATTTTCGCGGAACTTCAGGATATGACCGTGCAGGTTGGTCGTGCGCGGATTGGGGTTATCGGTGACGCGGCGGCCGCTATTGTTGGTGAGCGTGACGAAGATCGCCTGGCGGTTCGGCGCAACCGTGATCCATTCCGGCCGGTCCATCAGCGTGCCGCCGGCGACGCGCGCCGCCGACTGGGCGTTGATGAGCACATCGGCCGTACTGTTGAAGCTGACCGTCGTGGGGGTCGGCGGGGTGGTCGACTGGCTGACATTGCCCGGGTCGGAGGCATTGGCGACCAGGCCATTCTGCCCCTGCACCAGCGCCCGCCATTCACCCGTGCCATCCGCGTTGAAGCGCGCCACATAGAGCGTGCCATAGTCGAGCATGTCGATGTTCGACGCGCGGTTGCCGGTGCTGTAAGCGCGGTCGGGCACGAATTTGTAGATGCATCCCGGCGTCGAATCGTCACCCATATAGAAGGCGACGCGGTTGTTGGCATCGTCCATATAGGCGGTATTCTCATGGGAGAAGCGGCCCATGGCGGTGCGCTTGGTCGGCGCGGCCAGCTCCTGATAGGGGTCGATCTCTACCACCCAGCCATAATTGTTGTTGGGCTGCGTCGGGTCGAGATAGTTGTTGGTCGTCTCCTCGCAGGTCAGATAGGTGCCCCAGGGCGTGCGGCCCGAGGAGCAGTTGTTGAGCGTGCCGCGGATGGTCGGGGAGAGCAGGCCCGCGGCGGGGCCGCCGACGCGATAGTCCGTGTTGCCGCTATAGCGCCTGTTGAAACGCGAGCCCGCCTTGACCGCGAACTTGCCGTCCGTGCCCTTGGCGACCTCCACGACGGAAACGCCGACCGCCGACAGGGCGATGGCCTTCTGGTCGGCCGTGGCGGTGGCGGCATTATAGGCGCCGCTGGAAAAGAGGATGTTGTAATCCGGCAGTTCATGGTTGATCGCCAGCAGGCCGCCGCTGTTGGGGTCGACGCCCGACAGTTCGAAAAATTCCATGCCGTCATGATTGCCGCCCGCCCAGAAATTGGTCTGGGCCGCGCTGCCGGGGAAGCTGCCGGGGGCATAGGCGGTGCCGGTTTCGACCGAGTCGCCTGCTTTCAGCAGCACATCGACGGTGTAGCCGGCGGGAACCGTGACCGTGTCGTTGCCGTTGATCGCGACCGGTGCGAAGTTGATGGCGTAGCTGGGCGCCGGAGCTGGCGTCGGCGTGGGCGTGGGTGTCGGCGAGCCGGAATCGTCATCGTCGCCGCAGGCCGTGAGCGCACCCAGCATCGGCAGCATGGAAAGGCCGAGCAGGCCGTTCTTCAGCACGGTGCGGCGCGCCGGATTGGCGGCAACGATCGATTCCAGGCTGTCTTCGCCGGCAGTGATCTTGGGCTGCGCATCGCGGAAAGCCGCGCGCGCCTCGTTGGTCAGATGAGACATGGATGAATACCCCTGTGTACAATCCGGGCTGTCGGCTGAACGCCGCGCCCTTGGCGACGGCGGCATGGCAGAGCCGCGTGACGACATGGCTGCAAAAGGGAGACGGATCGATGAAAGCCGTATGACCGGGCGGTGACAATCCCGGCTTCAGGCGGCGGAGAGGGAGGATTTCATGGCCGCAACGGGCAAACCCGCGCCCTAGAGCAGAGCGTTCACCTGCTCTATGAAGCGCAGCACGGAAATCGGCTTGGACACATAGGCCTGCGCGCCTGCCCCGCGAATCCGTTCCTCATCGCCATGGCCCGCATAGGCGGTGACCGCCATGATCGGCACCGACGACAATTGCGCGTCCCGCTTCAGCGAGATGATGAGGTCGAGCCCGCTGATATGCGGCAGGTGAATGTCGGTGATCACCAGGTCCGGATGGAATTCGCGCGCCTGCGCCAGCAGGTCCCGCCCGTCGCGCAGCGGCAGCACCTCATGCCCGTGCGCGCGCAGCAGGTCACAAAAAAGTTTGAGATTGAGTTCGTTGTCCTCGACAACGAGCACGCGCTTTGCCACCAGTCACCCGCGTTTGGAGAAATCCGCAAACATAATGGAAGTGGGTCCCCCTAGGCCCACCCTTCGTTGAGATCAATCATGCGTCCCGACATTAACCATGGCAAGCAACATATCCCAGACGAGACCCGGGAGCCATCCGTTCTGGCCCTGATGGCGCTGGCCTGGACATTGGCGGACGATCGCCGCGCCGACCGGCTGCTGGCGCTGACCGGGCTGGACGCCGATACGCTGAGGAACGGCGTGGGCGATCCGGCGATATTGAGTGCGGTGCTGGGCTTCCTGGCCGATCATGAGCCGGATCTGATCGCCTGTGCCGAAAGCATCGACAGCAGGCCGGAGGCGCTGATCGCCGCAAGGGAGTCCCTGATCGTATGACCCGCCCGCTGATCATCACCGACTGCGACGAGGTGCTGCTGCATATGGTGGTGCCCTTCCGGCAATGGCTGGACGAGAACCACGATGTCCATTTCGACATGCGTGAGCGCGGCTTTGGCGGGGCGCTGCGGCACAAGGACAGCGGCCAGCCGCTGGAGCGCGCGCTGGTGTGGGAATTGCTGATCGGTTTCTTCGATACGGAAATGCATCGCCAGACGCCGATCGCCGGGGCGGTGGAGGCGATGCGCCGCCTGAGCGGGATCGCGGACATCGTTGTCCTCACCAATATCACGGAGCGGCATCACCGGCAGAGGGAGGAGCAGCTCGCGACCCATGGCCTCCCCTTCACCGTCTATTGGAACCAGGGCGGCAAGGGTCAGCCGCTGGCCGCCATCGTCGCGGAGCGCCGGCCCAGCGTCGCCCTGTTCATCGACGACCTGGCCGAGCATCATGGCTCGGTGGCGGACCATGCGCCGGGCGTCTGGCGCCTGCACATGGTGGGTGAGCCGGAGATCGCCGGCACGATAGCCGCCGCGCCGCGGGCCCACGCCCGGATCGACGACTGGGCGGCCGCCGAAGCCTGGATCGCGGCCCGATTGGCCGAGGGTCCGGCGCCCGAAACCTTACCGACCACTCAAGGAGCATCCGCATGAGCATCGAAGCCCGCCTGACCGAATTGGGCATCACCCTGCCCGCCGCCGCCGCGCCGGTCGCCGCCTATGTGGCGGCGGTGGAAGCGAACGGCCTGCTGCATATCTCCGGGCAGATCTCGCTGTCCGACGGCCAGTTGATGACGGGCCGGCTGGGCGAGGACCGCGACCTCGACTATGGCGTCAAGGCGGCGCGGGCCTGCGGCCTCAACCTGATCGCCCAGATGAAGGCCGCGCTCGGCAGCCTGGACCGGGTCGAACGGATCGTGAAGCTGGGCGCCTTCATCAGCAGCACGCCCGAATTCACCGACCAGCCCAAGGTCGCCAATGGCGCGTCCGAACTGATGGTCGAGGTCTTCGGGGAGGCGGGCAAGCATGCCCGCAGCGCGGTGGGCGTGCCGGTGCTGCCGCTGGGCGCGGTGGTCGAGATCGACGCGATCGTCCTTGTCCGCCCGGCCTGACGCCTTCCCCTTCCTGATTGCCCGCCCCTTCGCCCATCGCGGGCTACATGGGGGCCGGATCAGCGAAAACGGCATGGCGGCTTTCGCGGCCGCCATCGCCGGCGGTTTCGGCATCGAATGCGATGTCCGCCTCAGCCGCGATAATGTGGCGATTGTCTTCCACGACGCCGTGCTGCGCCGCATGACGGGCGAGAATGGGGCTGTGCAGGATCATGATGCCGGGGCGATAGACCGGCTGATGCTGCCGGACGGTGGCGGCGTTCCCCGCCTTCGCGCCCTGCTCGACCTGTGCGGGACGGACGTTCCGCTGCTCATCGAGATCAAGGTGGACGGGCGGCATGTCGGACCGATCTGCGTAGCGGTTGCCGACGATCTCGCGCGGCGGCCCAAGACGCCGGCGGCCGTCATGTCTTTCAATCCCGTGGCGATGCGCTGGTTCCGGCGTCACCGTCCCATGGTCGCGCGCGGGCTGGTGATCACGGAGCAGGGCAAGCGCGGCTGGCGCGACAGAATCGGGCGCGCCCTTGCACTTTGGGCGGCGAAACCCGATTTTATCGCCTGTGACATCCGCGACCTGCCTTCCTCCTTATCCGTTGACGCCCGCCGGAGGGGCCTGCCCGTGCTGACATGGACGGTGCGTGGCGAGGAGCAGCGTGCCCGCGCGGCGCTGCACGCGGACCAGATCATCTTCGAGCGGTCGCATGACTGAGTGCGTGGCGCGCCTTGCCCAGGGCGTGGCCGAATTGCCGCGCGACGAGTGGGATGCCTGCGCGGGGAATGCCAATCCCTTCATGAGCTGGGATTTCCTGACGGCGCTGGAACGGTCTGGCAGCGTCGGCGGAAATAGCGGCTGGCAGCCCCTGCCGCTGGTCATCGACGGGCCGGATGGGCGGATCGCCGGCGCCGCGCCGCTCTATGGCAAGACCCATAGCCAGGGCGAATATGTGTTCGACCATGGCTGGGCCGATGCCTGGGAGCGGGCCGGCGGGCAATATTATCCGAAGATTCAGATCGCCGCGCCCTTTTCGCCGGTGCCAGGCCCCCGGCTGCTGCTGCGCGACGAAACCCTCGCCCCGGCGCTGATCGCCGGGATCGAGGCGGTGGTGCAGCAGAATGAGCTGTCCTCCGCCCATGCGACCTTCATCGCGCCGGAGCAGGTGCCGCTGTTCGAGGCGGCGGGCTGGCTGATCCGGGAGGATAGCCAGTTCCACTGGACCAACCGCGGCTATGGCGATTTCGGCGACTTCCTGGCCGACCTGTCGAGCGCCAAGCGCAAGAATATCCGCAAGGAACGTGAAAGGGCGGTCGAGGGACTGGAGATCGTCCACCTGACCGGCGCCGCGCTGATGGAGGCGCATTGGGACATATTCTGGACCTTCTACCAGGATACCGGCGCGCGCAAATGGGGGCGCCCCTATCTGACCCGCGCCTTCTTCTCCATGCTGGGGGAAAGCATGGCGGACCGGGTGCTGCTGGTGCTGGCGCTGCGGCATGGGCAGCCGATCGCCGGCGCGCTCAACCTGATCGGCGCGGATACACTCTATGGACGCTATTGGGGCTGTACCGAGGACGTGCCCAATCTGCATTTCGAGCTATGCTATTATCAGGCGATCGACATCGCCATCGCCCGCCGGCTGAAACGGGTGGAGGCCGGCGCACAGGGCGGCCACAAACTGGCGCGCGGCTATGCGCCGGAACCGACCTTTTCCGCGCATTTCATACCCAATGCCAGCTTCCGCCGCGCCGTTGCCGACTTCCTGGCGGCAGAGCGGCAGGGCGTGCAGCGCGACAGGATGTGGCTGACCGAAAGGACACCCTTTCGAAAGGGCGAGGCACGGCCGGACTGATGCAAAGGGGCTGTGGGCAGACGGTCAGGTCCGATCAAAGGCGCCCCGTGCTCCTGCAAAGGCTGGAGATTAGCCCGTTATTTCCCGGTGGATCATCGCACCGATCCGTTTGCATATGCGCGGCCGCCCCAGGCTTTTGCCTTGTCGCCATTTCCGGGCGATCGGGCGATGCCCCTGCTGGAAATGCCTAGGCAGCCCGCAATTGCGTCGCGGCGATCAGCGCACGCGCCTGCCGCTGCGCTTCGGCGATTTCGCGCGCCGACATTTCCCCGGCCACTTCCGCGCGCATCGTCTGCCCTTCCTCGCTGCCCTTGAGCGCAGCGAGATTGAACCATTTATGCGCTTCGATCAGATCGACGGGCAGACCGCCCGTGCCACAGCTATAGGCGACACCCAGATCGAAACAGGCCTCCGCCGTTCGGTCGGCTGCCCCCGCGAAGCGGCTTTCCATCAGAAACTGCGCACTCTTCAGTCCATTAGCCATAACCGAATCCCCCTCATGGATTTCGACGCGATGGTTTTCGACGAGCGACAGGCTGCACCGGCAGCGGATAAAAAATGGTTAACGCGGCAGATACCATAGATCGGAGCCGCGATGATGCCATGGGCGGCAAAGGCAATGCCCCGCGAAGGCACTAAAAGGGTGGCGCGTCCGCGCGATTGTCCCCATAGCCACCGGCATGACCGATCAACGCGACGTCGCCGCAGCACAGCCGAAAAAGGACATAGCGTTCCATGAGTTCGTGATGCTCTGCGCCTGCCTGATGGCGATGAACGCGCTGTCGATCGATCCCATGCTGCCCGCCTTGCCCGACATCGGCCGGGATCTTTCGGTCCCGCACCCCAATGACCGGCAGTTGATCATCAGCGCCTATTTCATGGGATTGGGGGTTGGATCGCTATTGTTCGGCGTGCTGTCCGACCGATATGGGCGAAAGCGGGTGCTGGGCAGCGCGATGGCTCTGTTCATCCTCGCCTCCATCGCCTGCGCGGGCGCGCACAGCTTCGCCATGATGCTCGTCGGCCGGGCCAGCGCCGGCTTCTTCGCGGGGGCCAGCCGGGTGATCACCGTCGGCATCGTCCGCGACCGGTTCAGGGGCGATGCGATGGCCCGGGTGATGTCGCTGATCTTCGCCGTTTTCATGCTGATCCCGGTCATGGCGCCGACATTCGGCCAGGCGATATTGTGGATCGCGCCCTGGCGCTGGATCTTCTGGGCGCTCGCGATCCTGGCGACGGCCGTCCTGCTGTGGATGAGCATGCGCCTGCCGGAAACGCTGCTGCCTGAAAATCGCCTGCGCATGAGCGCGGGCACGATTTTCCGCACGGTCGGCACCATCCTGCGCACCCGCACCTCGATCGGCTATATGCTGGCGAGCGGCGTCGTGATGAGTGGCCTGATCGGCTTCATCCTCTCGATACAGCAGATTTTCTTCGACATATTCGGGGCGCAGAGGATCTTCCCCTTCGCCTTCGCTGCCATCGCCGGCAGCATGGGGATCGGCAGCCTGCTCAACAGCCGGCTCGTCTCGCGCTTCGGTGCGCGGCGGTTGAGCCAGACGGCGCTGCTCTGCCTGGTGGCGATCAATGTCACGCATCTGGCGGTGATCCTGACGGGGCATGAAACCATCGTCAGCTTCATGATCCTGCAGGCGGCGACGATGATGACCATTGCCTTCACCGCATCGAATTTCAGCGCGATCTCTATGGAACCCTTCGCAAGGGGCGCGGGCGTCGCCTCCTCCTTCCAGGCGTTCCTGACCACGGCCGTGTCGAGCGCGCTGGGCAGCCTGATCGGCCGCGCCTTCGACGGGACGACATTGCCTTTGACGCTGGGGCTGGCGGTGTTCGGCTCGATCTCCTTCCTGATCGTCGCCTGGGCCGAACGGGGCAATTTGTTCACGCGCCCCCATCATGGCGCGCTGCGCGACCCGGAATTCGAACCGCTGCACTGAAAAGGGGGCGGTGTGGCCGCCCCCCCTTCGTCGATCAGGCGTCCCGGCCGCCGGGCGTATGCGCGCCCGGCAAAGGCGGCACGGGCTGAGGCGGAATGCCGGCATCCTGTTCGTGGGTTTCGATCAGGCCGCGTCCCACATGGCTCTTGCGATAGCCATAGATGAAATAAAGCACGAGGCCGAGGCCGCCCCAGACCGGCAGGACCAGCTGGGCATCGAAGGGCAGGTTGAAGAAGAGGAAGATGCAGCCGACGGCCGCCATCGGGGCGATCACCCACACCAGCGGCGTGCGGAAAGGACGGGCGCGGCCCGGTTCCTTCACGCGCAACACCAGCACAGCGATCGACACCATGAAGAAGGCGAAGAGCGTGCCGGAATTGGAGATGTCCGCAAGCTGACCCACGGGCAGCAGCGCGGCGCCGATGGCGACGAAGACGCCCGTCACCATGGTGACGACATGGGGCGTCTTGAACCGGGGATGGATGCTGGCCAGCTTTTCCGGCAGCAGGCCATCGCGCGCCATCACGAAGAAGATGCGGGTCTGGCCGAACATCATCATCAGGATGACCGAGGGCAGCGCCAGATTGGCGGCAAGGCCCAGGGCATTGCCCACCACGGTCCAGTTGATCTCACGCAGCACATGGGCGAGCGCTTCGTTGGAGCAGACAAGGTCCTTCACATGGGCCGCGGTGGCGCAGGCGGCGGCGAAACCCTGCGATCCGGGCGCGACGACGGCGCCGTCCGGGCCGAGCACCGGCTGCGCGCCGATGGCGCCGATCGCGCCGCCAGCCACCAGCAGATAGAAGATGGTGCACAGCGCAAGGCTGCCGATCAGGCCGATGGGCACGTTACGCTGCGGGTTCTTGGTTTCCTCCGCCGCGGTCGAGACGGCGTCGAAACCGACATAGGCGAAGAAGATCGAGGCGGCCGCGCCAACGATGCCCATGCCGCTTGTGCCTTCCGGGCCGAACCAGCCATTGGGCGCGAAGGGCGAGAAATTGCCGGTGTCCAGCACGGGCAGCGTCAAGAGGATGAAGGCGGTGAGCGCTGTCACCTTGATGGCGACGAGCACGGCGTTGACGCGGGCGCTTTCCGTGGTGCCGATCACCAGCAGAGCGGTGACGGCGAGCGCAACGACGATGGCGGGAATGTTGATGACGCCATGGGAGAAATCGGCATGCGGGATGAGGCCGTTCATCGTCCAGACGGGCCCCGCCGAAAGCGCCTGTGGCAGTTCAAGTCCCGTTATGCTTTTGAGCAATCCCATGAAATAGCCGGACCAGCCCACCGAAACGGCGCTGGCCGCGACCGCATATTCCAGGATCAGCGCCCAGCCCACCATCCAGGCGAGCAATTCCCCGACGACCGCATAGGTATAGGTATAGGCGGAACCCGATACGGGTACCATCGAGGCGATCTCGGAATAGCAGAGCGCCGCGAAGGCGCAGACGGCGCCCGCGATGACGAAGCTCCACATCATGCCCGGCCCGGCCTTTTGCGCCGCGGCGGCGGTCAGAACGAAAATACCGGTGCCGATAATCGCGCCGACACCCAACAGCGTCAGTTGAACCGGCCCCAGGGTACGGACGAGAGATTTCTTCTCGGCCGTGGCCAATATGGCATCCAATGGCTTTATGCGCCCGAAAATCATGGTGGAGCCCTTTATCTTTGAAGTCTTTTGCCCAGGCGACCGTTGCGGCCGCTCCCCTTTTGTGATGGAACGGAGACTATCGCCTAATCCGCCGTGCGCAAGTATGTTGCGCATTCAGGACATGGTGCAAAAGCGGTTCCCATGACGATGTTGAGGAGTGAAGCGTGGTCGAGTTGCTGCGGGCTGCGGGTTTGGGCGACGTCCTGCACGGTTTCGCAGGGCGGCGCGGTGGCGTTTCGACCGGAATTCATGCTGGCCTGAACGTCGGACTGGGTTCGGAGGACGAACGCGGCGCGGTTCTGCGCAACCGGGATCTCGCCCGCGACGCGCTGCTGCCGGGTGCGACGCTGGTGACGGTCCACCAGGTCCATTCGCCCGATGTGGTCACGGTCACGGCGCCTGTCGAAGCCGACGAACGGCCCGCAGCCGATGCGATGGTGACCGATCGGCCTGGGTTGATATTGGGGATTCTCACCGCCGATTGCGTGCCGGTGCTGTTTGCCGATGCTTCCGCCGGAGTCGTCGGCGCGGCGCATGCAGGGTGGAAGGGCGCCTTGGGCGGTGTCACGGATCGGACGATCGACGCGATGGAGGCGCTGGGCGCCGCACGCGACCGGATCGCCTGCGCGATAGGGCCCTGCATCGGACGCTCATCCTATGAAGTGACCTTGGATTTCGCAGAGCGCTTCGCGGCGGCGGATGCGGAAAATGATCGCTTCTTCTCAGCAGGGCGCGAGGGGCATTGCCAGTTCGACATCGCCGCCTATGTAGCTGCGCGGCTGGCAGATGCGGGAATCGGCCAGATCGAACTGCTGGACGAGGACACCTATGGCCAGCCGGACCGCTTTTACAGCTACCGCCGTTCCTGCCATCGGGGAGAAGCCGACTATGGCCGGCAGATTTCGATGATCGCATTGCAGGATTAGGAGCGGGAATCGGCCGCCCAAAGGACCGTGGCGGGATTCAAACCTCCGCGCACGCCTTCCGCGCTATTTTGCGGCGGAACGCTATTTGGGGAACAGGTCATGCATGTCGACGCAATGAAAGTCCAACACCGATCCGAAAGATCGATGGGACATGTTCATAGCTGATGAAATGGCATTTGAATTGCGGCCTCTGGTTGCGGGAGTAGGATTTGAACCTACGACCTTCAGGTTATGAGCCTGACGAGCTACCGGGCTGCTCCATCCCGCGACACTAGAGATCGCTGCGGAGGCCGCATTTATTGCGAATGGGTTAATGTGAAGCGCGAGCTATAATGCCTGGCGACGCCCTACTCTTCCGGGGCTTGAGCCACAGTACCATCGGCGCAGACTGGTTTCACGTCCGAGTTCGGGAAGGGATCG
>NZ_LXYF01000073.1:0-22812 GCF_002894065.1 Sphingobium sp. SA916 | reverse complement strand
GGCGCCCGTCACGGCGCTGGCGGGCATGGTCGCGGGCGTCGCCGCGCTCGGCCTCCATCGCCGGGACCGGCGCGACCGGGGCCGCGTCAGGCGCCTGATCGGCTGAAGCGCTCATACCAGCAGCCCTTCATTGCGATACCAGGCGACGGTGCGGCGGAAGCCCTCCTCCAGCCCAACGGCGGGCCGGAAGCCCAGCGCCTGTTCCGCCCGCGCGATGGAAAAGGCGCGGTTATGCTTGAAGAAGGTCAGGCGGCGGCGGTGCAATGGCGGCTGCACCCCCAGCGGCGCGCAGAGCAGTTCGCAGCCATGGGCGGCCAGGTTGACCAGCCCATAGGGCACGGTGCGCCGGGGCGCGGGCACGTTCAGCACATTGGCGGCGGTCGCGACATAGTCGCGCAACGGCAGATAAGTCTTGCCGCCGATGATGAAGGTGCCGCCCGGCGCCGCGTCGCTCGTCATCGCCAGCAGGAATCCGTCGACCAGATCGTCGATATAGACCGGGTGGAAATTCGGCCGCCGCGATCCGATGAACAGGAAACGGCCCTGCTGCACCATGCGGAACATCTTCAGCATGCGCGTGTCGCCCGGCCCGTAAATGGCGCAGGGGCGGATGATGACGACGTCCATGCCCGGCTGCATCATCGCGTCGCGGCACAGGTCCTCCGCCAGCAGCTTGCTTTCCTGATAGGGGTCGCGCGGGTCGAAGGGCGCGTTTTCGTCGGCCGGCGTCTCCGCCACATCGCCATGCACGCCGATGGACGAGCAATAGACGAAGCGCGCCACCCCCGCCCTGCGCGATTCCGCCAGCAACGCTGCCGTGCTGTCGCGATTGGCGCTCAGGAACTCCTCCCGCGCGCCTTCCGACCGGTACATGGCGGCGATGTGGAAACAGGCTGTCGCACCCTCCACCAGCCGGGCGAAGGCATCGGTGTCGGTCAGCGATCCGCCGATCCATTCGATGCCGCTCTCCCTTTCGGCGGCGCTGGGCGGACGGCGTGTCATGGACCGGACATGATAGCCCATGCCGATCAGCCGCCGCGCCAGCGCGCCGCCGGTGAAGCCGGTCGCGCCGGTGACGGCGACGATGGGGCGTCCGTCCGCGCTCATGCCTTCCTCTCCCGGTCGAAGCGCTGGAGCACCGGATTGCCGATCAGGCTGGTGACGCCGATGCGGCGCAATCCTTCCTCCACCATGCGCACTGGCTTCCCCGCAAGGCGGTGGAGGCCCATGGGCGCGCTGAACTGCTTGAAGCGGCGTCGGGGCGCGAAGCCGTTGCGGCGGAAGGCCTGCTCGATCCGGGCCGGCCAGAAGCTGCGATAGGTGCGCGTGTCCTTCTCGATCAGCCGCTTGATCGGGAAGGTCGCCGCCGACAGCGCATTGGCGCCCATCAATGTCGGATAATCGACGATGACGCTGTAGCGGGCGACGCGACAAAGTTCGTCGATCAGCCTGTCCGGATCGTCGATATGCGCCAGCAGCCTGATGCTGGTGACAAGGTCGAAACGGCCGTCCGGGAAGGGCAGGGCCAGCAGGTCGCCGGTCACATAATCCACCCGGCCGGCATCGGCGCCCTGCAACAATTGTTCGGCGCAATCGGCCGTCGAGCCCAGCACCGTCGTCTGAATTCCCATGTCCAGTAGTCCGCCGACAAGCTGCCCATGGCCGCCGCCGACATCCAGCGCGCTTTGGTGGAGGGGCGGCCCATCGTCGACCAGATCGCGCAGGCCGCGTTCCTGGATGTTAAGCAGATAGGCGCCCGAAGGCCCCGCAAACCGGCGGGCATATTGGACCGACCCCGTTTCCAGATCGGGGGGAGGAAGCAAACCAGTCATGCCGCACCCGCGGTTGCTGCAATGCCAAAGAACGCAGGCGGACATGACTGGCCTGACGGCACGCACCGCCCGCGGGGCGGCAGGGGCCTGACCACGGACGCACCTTTCGTGCCGGGAAGGGCCTGCTTCCCGACATGGGGGCAGGCACGCCGCACGGTTGGGTGCCGCCAGCTGTAGACGTGGAAGCTGCTGTGCGTGGGGACGGGGGTCAGGCGTCGCTCGATCTCACGGGCGATTTCGGGGCGCACGCCCATGGGATTGCGCCACTGATAATCGGACACGATGACGACGCCGTTATCGGTGCAGTCGATGACTTCGGACAGGGCAGCCGGGCTGTCGATCAGCGGACGGCCGGTGCGGAAATCGCTGTTGAAGTCGGTCGGCGGCTTGAGCTCGCCCAGCCGGCTGTGGCTGATGAACAGGTCGAACGGCCCGATATGCGCCAGGGTGCGCAGGTCGTCGCCGGTGACGAGCAGGCTGCTGCCTTGCGCGATCCGCCGCAATTCGGGCGCCGCCCTGTCCCATTCGCCGTCGGGCACCGGCGCGGCAAGGGCGGCGGGCCCTTGCGCAAGGGTCGACGCCATCAGCCGGGCGGAATGGCGGTAGGCGACGTCGCCGCCCATCAGCAGCAGCATCGCCGCGCCCGCCAGCAGGGCTGGACGCAGCGTTCCGCCGCCGCCGAACCGTTCGACCAGCGCGCCGATTCCCAGGCCATAGGCCATGCAGATGAAGGGAAAGACATAATAGCTGTAGCGCCACGCCTTCATCCCCGCGAAACTGTGGAGCGTCAGGCACAGCATCGCCATGATCGCGCACAGGCTGGCCAGCGAGGGATTGCGCCGCCACGCCGCCGCCAGCGCAACGGGCCAGAGCAGCAGCATGGCGGGCATCTGCGCCCGGAATTCGCGCAGATAATAGAAGGCGTCGTCCTGCGATCCGGTCGCCCAGCGCTCGGCATGGCGATAGCTTTCCAGCGCTGGCCCGGCCTGCGACAGGGCGATGGTTGCGCAGGCCAGCGCGATTGCGCCCAGCACGATCAGGTGCAGCGGGCGCATCGCCGCTATCGTCGCGCGCTGGTCGAACAGCAGCCAGCAGCCCAGGGCCAGCGCGGCAATCGCCGTCACCGGTTGCAGATGGGCCGCTATGGCCAGGCAGAGCGCCGTGGCGGCCAGCCAGCCGGGCCTGAACCGGCCCGCAGGCCGCGTGGCGAGGAAAAGGCTTCCCGCCGCGGCCAGTATCATCAGCGCGTGCAGGGCGTAGAAGCGGGCGAAATGCGCGATGTCGAGCGTGTAGCCGGCAAGGCCGAACAGCGCGGCGCCGGCCACCGCGCTCCAAATGCCGCCGCTCTGCCGCAGCCAGTGGAAGACCAGTCCGACGCTGATGCCCGAAAAGAGCAGCGAGGGAATGCGCGCCACCCAGAGGTCGGATCGCCCGAACAGATCGAAACTGCCGCCGACGATGGCGGTGAACAGCCGCGCCCGTTCGTAACGGCCGTCCAGGATCGCGAAGCTGCCGTCCGCCGCCCAGCTGCGCCCCGCCAGCAGATGGTAGAATTCGTCGATATGGGCGGGGCGCGTCTGAATGGTCAGTCCATAGACCAGACAGGCCAGCAACCCCGCGGCCAGGGCAGGGGCCGCTCCCGGCAGGGCCATGGACGCGCGTCGGCCATCCTGCGACGGCAGGGCGGCGTGCGATCCCAGATGCTCCGATGTGGTGGCCATGAATATGATCTCATATCCGGCAAAAGCCGACAGGATGTTCGATGGCGCAAGAATTCGATCTAACCGAATTTAAGTCAATATAGGGGAGAACGCCTAGCCGTAGGTATGACTACATAATGGTATGTTTCTGAAATTTATGTGAATGTGTTTCCAAGGTCGCTGAATCGATTGGCGTTGAACCCGATTGTGGAAATCATAAGGGGCATCGCCGGCAATATTATATAATATTGTAGGAATGGACGCATGGTCGATGTTTCGATTGTCGTTCCTCTTTATAATGAAGAGGACAATGTACGGCTTTTGCATGAAGCGATCAGCAATGCATTGACCGACTTCCGGCCCAGCTATGAAGTCGTGCTGGTCGATGACGGCAGCAGGGACGCGACCTTTATCCGCGCGGCGGAAGTCGCTGAGCGGGACGGGCGCGTGCGCATCGTCAAGTTCCGCGGCAATTACGGCCAGACCGCCGCGATGGCGGCCGGCATCCAGAATGCCCGCGGCGACATCATCGTCACCATGGACGGCGATCTGCAGAACGATCCGCTGGACATACCCCGCATGGTCGAACTGATCGACGCCGGGCACGACATCGTCGTCGGCTGGCGCAGGAAGCGGCAGGATGGCGGGCTGCGCGTCTTCGTGTCGAAATGCGCCAACCGCATCATGGCCCGGCTGATGGGCGTGGCGGTGCGGGACAGCGGCTGTTCGCTGAAGGCCTTCCGCAGCATCCTCATCAAGCAATTGCCCATGTATGGAGAAATGCACCGCTTCATTCCGGCCCTCTCCCGCCTGGCCGGGGCGCGTCTGGCGCAGATCGAGGTGCGGCACCATCCGCGCCAGTTCGGCGTCTCCAAATATGGCTTTTCGCGCATCTACAAGGTGATGCTGGACATCGTGTCGATCCGCATCCTGCTCAGCTTCGTGCGGCGGCCCATGGCTTGGCCGCGCCATATGATCGTCGGCATCACCCTGCTTGGCCTGCTGTCCGTCGCGGCGGCGGTCTGGGGCGGGGGGCTGGCGCTGCCGATGCTGGCCATCGGCGTGCTCTGGCTGTCGCTGGCGCTGTTCCTGCTGGGATGGGCGGTGATAGGGCAGATGCTCGCCAGCCTGACCGGCAATGTTTCGGGTTTCGCGTCGCTGGGCGCGAAACTATCGGCCCAAATCAAATTGGGGGATTGAACAATGGTTGCCACGGCAAAGCTGGACCTGGTCGAAGTCATGGACATTTCCGTCATCGTGCCAGTCCTCAAGCGTTTCGACGATGTCGCCCGCGTCTATGCCGAATATCGGGACAGGGTTGCATCCTCGGGGAAAAGTTACGAGTTCATCTTCGTCATCGACGGACAGCCGGACTATCCGGTCGCCACTCTGGAACAACTGCAACGCGACGGCGAACCCATAGAGATCATCCGCTTCGGCCGGGAGTTCGGGGAATCCGCCTGCCTGCGCGAAGGCATCCGCCAGTCGAGCGGCCGGCACCTGCTGTTCCTGCCCGCTTATTTCCAGATCGGCGGCGCGGCGATCTCCGAACTTCTCGACCATCTCGATGAAGCCGACGTCGTCGCCGCCCGCCGCGACAGGCGGGCGGACGCCATGTTCAACCGGCTGCGCGGCTGGGGCTTCCAGAAGATGGCGCGCTTCGCCGGGGCCAAATATGACGATCCCGGATGCCTCGTCCGCGCCGTCCACCGCAGCGTCTTCGACGAAATCCCGATCCAGGATGAGAAGCAGCGCTTCCTGCCCCTGCTGGCGGAGGTGCATGGCTTCAAGGTCGTCCAGCTCACCCTGCCGCAGGCCGAAAGCGATGCTGGCCGGCCGCAGCACAAGCCGGGCGTCTATTTCGACGTGATGATGGACCTGATGGCGGTCGGTTTCCTCGTCCGCTTCATGCAGCGCCCCTTCCGCTTCTTCGGCACGGTGGGCGCGGCGTCGATCCTGAGCAGCCTGGTCCTGATGGCTTTCCTGCTGTTCCAGCGGGAGGTCAGCAATATCCCGCTGGGCGACCGCCCGCTGCTGGTGCTGGTCGTGCTGCTGCTGGTGCTGGGCATCCAGATCGCGGCGATCGGCCTGATCGCGGAGATCGTCATCTTCACCCGCGGCGACGGCAAGCAGCATTATCGGATCGAGAAGATCGTGGAGCATGTGTCCGCCGATGCCTGAAACCGTCATCATAGGGGCGGGCATCCAGGGCGCCACGCTGGCGCTCGCCGCGCTCGAACGGGGCGTGTGCCCGATCCTCGTCGATCGGGACGACCAGCCCTCCGGCGCGTCCGTCAACAGCTATGGCATCGTCCATGGCGGGCTGCGCTACCTCCAGTCGATGAACATCCCCCGCTGGGTGCGCAGCCGCCGCGCGCAGAACTGGTATATCGACCGCTACCCCCATCAGGTGCGGCCGCTGCGCTGCGTGATGCCGCTCTATGCCGGCGCCCCCCGCTCGCCCCGGCTGTTCGCCCTTGCGCGAGGCTTCGACCGGCTGCTGCGAACGGCGCTTGGCCAGCATGTGCCGCTTCCCGAAGATGGCGCCTGTTCGCGGCAGGAGGTCCTGCAGGCCTATGACGTCGCATCCCATGGCCTGCTGGGCGGTGCGGTCTGGTACGATGCGCAGTTGCTGAACCCGCCCGCGCTGTTGAGGGAAATGCTGGCCGAAGTGGAGCAGCGCGGCGGCGTCGTGCTGCGCTCTACCGAAGTCACCGGCCTGATCGAGCAGGGCGGCCGCCTCCAGGCCGTCCAGTTGCGCAACGCAAGCGACGGGCGCGAACAGAGGATCGCCGCCGACCGGCTGTTCGATTGCGGCGGCGCGCAGGCGGGGCGCTGCATGGGGCCGGCGCGCCGGGTGCCAAGCGCGGCGGTCCTCGCCTTCAACCTGCTGATGGACATTCCCGCGCCTCCCGCCAGCGACGCCTACGCCCTGTCGCCCACGCCGGGGCGCGGACGCAGCTTCTTCTTTCGCCGCTATGGCGCCGCGACGCTCGTCGGCACTTTCTACCGTCCCGCGCCCGGCATCCTTTCGCCCGAACCCACGGCGGAAGATGTCCGGTCCGCCCTCTCATCCATCCGCCAGTGCCTGCCCAATGTCGAACTGGACGAAGGATCGGTGCTGGCCACCTATGCCGGCCTGCTGCCGGACCGCGACGGCAGCGGCCGGGCGCTTCATCCGGGCGACCGGCATCTGCGTCCGGGGCCGGAGGGCTATCATATGCTGGTCAGCGGTAAGCTGACCACCGCGCCGCTGCTGAGCGAACAGGTGGCGCGCCGCCTGTGGCCCGCCGCGCCCTTGCCGCGAACCGGCGGATGGCGGCCGCGCCATGCCTGAGCTGATGATCGACGCGCACGTCCATCTGCATCCCGGCGACGATCCGCGGGACCGGCTGATGCAGGCGCATGGACGCATGATGGCGGCCGCCGGGAAGGACTGCCTGCCCGTCTTCATGCTGGCGGAGCAGCAGGGCTGCGACGCGTTCGGAATGCTGAAGGCATCGGCGCGGTCGACCGCGGAACCGGAAAGCCTGTGGCTGGAAACCGGTTCCGCCGACATATTGGTGCTGGCCGGCCGGCAGGTCGTCAGCGCCGAACGGCTGGAGATACTGGCGCTGGCCACCGCCGCCGGTTTCGCCGACGGCGCGCCGGCCGAACAATTGGTCGCGGCGATGGGCGCGGCGGACGCGCTGACCATCCTTCCCTGGGGCGTCGGCAAATGGGCCGGCGCGCGAGGACGGCTGGTCGACAGGCTGCTGGCCGGCGATCCGGAAGGCCGGTTGCTGTTGGGCGACAATGGCGGGCGCCCCGCCTTCTGGCCGGAACGCCGTTTCCGCCACCGGACGGTGCTGCGCGGATCGGACCCCTTGCCATTGCGCGGCGATGCGCGGCGGATCGGGACTTTCGGAACCATCCTGCATGGCGGGCTTTCGGCCGACCGGCCCGGACGCGACCTGCGCGCGCTCATCCGTTCGGCCGGGCGGCAGGCGCGGCATTATGGCGCTCCCGCAGGTCCGCTGCATTTCCTCGGCAACCAGCTTCGCCTGAGGATGGCCTCATGAAGATATTGATGCTGGCGCCCCAGCCCTTTTACGAGGAACGCGGCACGCCCATTGCCGTGCGCATGGCGGCCGAAGCTCTGGCGGCGCAGGGGCATGAGGTCGCTTTGCTGAGCTTCCATGAAGGGCGCGACGTGCCGATGCCCGGCGTGCGGCATCACCGCATCGCCGCCCCGCCGGGCGTCCGCAATGTCCCCATCGGTTTTTCGCTCGGGAAGCTGGTCTGCGACCTCTGGATGTTCTTTGCCGCGGTCGGCCTGCTTCGGCGTTATCGCCCTGACGTCATCCATGCCGTCGAGGAAGCGGCCTTCTTCGCGCTGCCCTTGTCCCGGCTGTTCGGAACGCGCCTCGTCTATGACGCGGACTCGATCCTCAGCGAGCAGATCGTCGAAAAATGGCCCCGGGCCCGCGCCATCGCCTGGATCGTCGAACGATGCGAGCAATTCGCCTTCCGCCGCAGCGACCTGGTGATCGCCGTCTGCCCCGCCATCCAGCAGAGCGCCAGCCGCTCCGCAGCCGCCGATCGCATCCACCTGCTGCCCGACGTGGCGATGGAAGGGCCCGCCACGGCGGCGCCGGTCGAAGACCTGCGCCCGAACGCAAAGGATCGCCCGCTCGCGCTTTATGTCGGCAACCTCGAATCCTATCAGGGCGTCCACCTGCTGATCCAGGCGATGGCGGCGCTTGCGCCTGCCGAGCGTCCCGCGCTGGTCGTGATCGGCGGCAAGGCGGATCATGTCGCGCAGCATCGGCAACTCGCCCTGCAATGCGGGCTGGAAGACGATGTGCGCCTGCTTGGCCCGCGCCCGCTCGATGGCCTCGGCCGCTATCTGGCGCAGGCCGACATCCTCTGTTCGCCGCGGCTGAAGGGCCGGAACACGCCGATGAAGATCTTCTCCTATATGGCGTCGGGCAAGGCGCTGCTGGCGACCGACATCGAAAGCCATTCCCAGGTTCTGGACGCGCGTTGCGCCATGCTGACGCCCGCGACGGCGCAGGACCTGGCGCAAGGGTTGCGGCGGCTCTGCGCCGACGACGCGCTGAGGGCGAGGCTGGGGGAGGCCGCCGCCGCAAGGGCGCGGCTCGACTATGGCCATGCCGCCTTCGTCGACCGGCTGCGGCGCGCCTATGCAGTGCTTTCGCCGGATGCGGGCACGCCCCCTTCGCCCACCGCGCTGGAGGCCGCATGACGGCGGTCGGCGCCAGCGCGCGGGCGACCAACAAGGCCGCCTCCAGCCTGTTCGCCGCGCTGGGCTTCGGCCTGTCGGGCGCGGCCTTCACCCTGGGCATGCTGCTGCTGGCGCGGGAACTGCCGGTGGAAGCTTATGGCCGCTTCACCCTGGCCGTCGCCCTGTTCAATATCTTCGGCCTGCTGACGCCGCTGGGCGTCGACCAGCTGTTCCTGCGCGGACCGATGCGCGCGGGCAAAGGATTGCTGGCTTTCCTGATCCTCTCCGGCCTTGTGGTGGGCGGACTGGTGGGCATGGCGGCAGGCCTGCTGGGCGGACTGCATCCGGCGGAGGCATGGCTGACCGCGCTGGCGATTGCCGGCGGCGGGCTGGTCGCGGCGACCAGCACCGGCCTTCGCGCGCGGGCCGTGCCCGGCGCCTCCATGCTGCTTGCAATTTCGGCCAGTTTCGTCCTGTTGCTGGCCGGGACCGCGGCCGTCGCCTTCGGCCTGAAGGACGGGATGGCGCCTCTTGCCATATTCGCCGCCGGAAACATCGTCTTCGGCGCGATCGGCTGGGGCCTTCTGCGCCGCAGGGCGAAGGACGGCGATGCCGTCCACCCCGCCCGCCGCTGGCGCGAGGCGGGATCGATGCTGGGCCTCGTCGCCCTGGGCACGGTGTCGCTTCAGGTCGAACGGATCATCATCCCGATCCCGCTGGACCTGAAGGAACTGGCGCTGTTCGGCGTGCTGGCGTCGGTCGCGATCTTCCCCTTCCGCCTGCTCGCGTCCGGCGTCGGCTTCACCCTCGCCCCGCGCCTGATCGGTGCGCAGCGGGCGCGCCGGCAGGCCGTCGTGCTGGCGGAGGCCAGGCCGCTGCTGGCGGTGATCGTCGTGGCGACGGCGGGCCTTGTCGCCTGCGGCCCGTGGATCGCCGCCATGGTGACAGGCGGCCTCTATGCCATCGGCCCGGCCCTGATCCTCGCCGCCTGTGCGAACGGCGTGGGGAAGGTCGCCATGGCCTTCCCCCGGGCGATGCTCACGGCGGCGGGATCGCCCGCCGATCTGGTGCTGCTCAACGGATGGGGGGTGGTGGGTCTGGCGCTGACGGTCTGCGGCGCGCTGGCCGGGGCCGCCTGCGGAATCACCGGGCTGCTATGGGGGGCGACGCTGGGCGGCGCGATCCCGACGCTGTTCACGCTGCACCTCGCCTGGCGTCGGCTTGGAAAGGATTGAGAAATGACCACCCAGATGGGCTTTGCTGAGATGATGCAGTCGCTGCACGCCGGATCGGCGGCGCTCGACTACCGCAAGACCGGCCGGCTGCTGCGCGAGATGGAGGCGCAGGCGGGCGTGCACGTGGCGTTGATGGGCAATGTCACGCTGGACCTTCTCACCCCCTTCCTGCGCGTGGAGGCGGCGAAGGTCGGCCAGATGTCCGCATTCCATGTCAGCCCCTTCGGCCAATATATGCAGGACCTGCATGGCGAGGCGCTCCAGCGCTTCGACCCCCATGTCATCGTCCTGCTGCTGTCGGCGCAGGCGATGCGGCCCGACGCCTTCGAACGGTTCCACCAGCTCTCCGTCGAGGACCGTCATCGCCTGCGCGACGACATGATGGCGGAGGTGGAGGGCTGGATCGACAGCGCGGTCATGCGCACCGCGGCGACGCTGATGGTCGCCAATTTCCCCTGTCCTGCGAGTGCGCTGGGCGTGGCGGACCTCAGCAGCGATTATGGCGAGCGCGAATTCTTCCTGGACCTGAACCTGGCGCTGCTCCGCGCCGTGCGGGCGCGCCCCAGGGCCATGATGCTCGACGTGGTCGAGGCGATGGGCCGGGTCGGCACCCGCCAGGCGGTGGATCGCCGGATGCACTATATCGCCGGATTGGGCTGGACGGACGCGATGATGCGGGAATTCGGCGCGGTCTTCGCCCATGCGCTGGTCGGCGCGCTCGGCGCCGCGCGCAAATGCCTGGTGCTGGACCTCGACAACAGCCTGTGGGGCGGGGTGGTGGGCGAGGACGGCCCCCATGGCATCCGCGTCGGCCGCGGCGACATGGTGGGGGAGGCGTTCCGCGCCTTCCAGCTCAGGATCAAGGCGCTGAAGGAACGCGGCATCCTGCTCGCCTTGTGCAGCAAGAACAATCCGGAAGATGTCGAGGAAGTGTTTCGCCTGCGTGACGACATGCCGCTGCAATTGTCGGATATGGCGGCGACGGCGATAGGCTGGGACAGCAAATATACGGGGATCGGGAAGATTGCGAGGCAGCTCAACATCGGTCTGGACGCGCTGGTGTTCCTCGACGACAACGCGGCGGAGATTGCGGCCGTGCGGCAATATTGCCCGGATGTCCATGCCGTGCTTCTGCCGCCCGATCCATCCGACTATGTCGACATATTGGACGCGCTGCCCTGGTTCGAGAAAAGCCGCCTGACGGCGGAGGACAGGGCCAGGACCGAACATTATGCGCTGGCCGCGGGGCGGGATGCGCTGTGCGCGTCCTGCGACCCGATGGACTATCTGCGCGGGCTCGACATGCGCGCGGCGATCCGCGACGCCGGGCCGGCCGACCTGTTGAGGGTGCATCAGCTCTTCAACAAGACCAACCAGTTCAACCTGACCACCGGCCGCCCCACCATGGGGGAGGTGGAGGCGATGATGACCGACCCGGCATGGCAGCTCATCGTGGCGGATCTGCGCGACCGCTTCGGGCAATTGGGCACGGTCGCGATCTGCGCCCTGAGGCGGGAAGGCGCGGCGCTCCATATCGGGCATTTCCTGATGAGCTGCCGCGCCATGGGCCGGGGCCTGGAACATGCCGTGATGAACGATGTCAAGCGCCGCTTTCTGGAAAGCGACGCCGCATCCCTGCACGGCAGCCATGTTCCGACGGCCAAGAACGGCCCGGTGCGCGGCTTTTTCGACGATCAGGGCTTTGCCGCCGCCGATGGCGGCGACCGCACCGACTATGCGCTTTGCCGGGCGGATGTCGCGTTCAGGGATTGCGACTGGATCATGCTGGAGACGAAATAATGGCTGTGAACATGGACGACCTGCTGAACCTTGTCGGCGACATCATCGAAGTCGATCCGTCCCGGATCGACCTGCGCCTCGACCGGGACGACGTGCCCGGCTGGGATTCGCTGGCCCATCTGCGGATCATCACCGCGTTCGAGGCGCAATATGGCGTGCGCCTCAGCATGGACCAGATCGCCGAGATCCGCACGGTGGAACAATTGTCGCGGACATTGGGCGAGGCGTGACGCCATGCGCATGGGTGTCGCCATACGCCGCTTCGCCATTCCGGGCTTCGTGCACAGCCTCTACCATCTGTTCGCCGGGCGCGCGATCGTCAGCCCGCGCGCGGAACTGGAATGGAGCAGGCTGCTGAAGATCGGCCGCAGGTCCCAGATCAGCTCCTTCGTGAAGATCAAGGCGAGCGAAGGGCCGGTGCGGATCGGGGAGCGGACCGACATAGGCTGCGGCGTGTTCATCGCCGGGCACAGCCATGGCATCGTCATCGGCGACGACTGCCTGATCAGCCCGAACGTCTCCATCATCGGCGTCAATTACCGCTATGACCGCGCCGACCGGCTGATCCGCGAACAGGGGTTGCAGTCGGGCGGCCCGACCAGCATCGGCAACAATGTCTGGATCGGCGCGGGCGCGGTGATCCTGGACAACAGCCAGATAGAGGATGGCGCGATCATCGCGCCCAATGCGGTGGTGTCGGGCCGGGTGCCGGCCATGTCGGTCATGTCGGGCAATCCCGCCAAACTGGTGTTCACGCGCCGATGAGACTGTTCGTCACCGCCCGGCTCGACGACCTCTATGCGCGATGGACCCGCTGGCGCCTGCGGGCGGCGGGCGGCAAGGCGGGCCGGGCCTTGCGGGTGCGCGGCGGCGTCCCCTATCTCGCCGGGCAGCTTATCCTGGGGGAGGCTGTGCGCCTGCGCAACGAGCCTGCCCGCATCAGGCTGAAGACCGCCGGAAGCGGCCGGATCGTCCTGGGCGATCAGGTATCGCTCAACAGCGGCGTCACCATCTTCAGCGCCGCCAGTGTGGAGATCGGCGCCTTCAGCCGGATCGGGGATCATGCCAGCCTGTTCGACACCAGCTTCCATGCCGTGCATGAAGGGCATGCCGCCCGGCCCCGGCCGATCCGCATCGGCCGCAATGTCTGGATCGGGCGCAACGCCACGATCCTGCCGGGCGTGTCGATCGGGGATCACAGCGTCATAGCCGCGGGCGCCGTGGTGTTCCAGGATGTTCCCCCCCGCCAGCTCTGGCGCGGCAATCCGGCCAGTTTCGTCAAGCATGTCCGCGCGGGCGACGATTTCATAAGACAATAAGGGAAGCATCATGTCCGCAACCACGGGCGGCATAGCCGGGAAAATCCGATCGGGCATGGCCTGGTCGCTGGTCGAAAGCTGGAGCGTGCAGGCGCTTCAGTTCCTCGCCTTCATGATCGTCGCCCGCTATGTCGACGCCGCGGCGCTGGGCGTGGTCGCCATGGCGCTGCTGGCGGGGCAGTTCTTCCAGATGACGGTGCTGTCGGGCATCAGCGCCCCGATGGTCAGCGCCGGGCGCGACGATCCCGACCTGGACGACACCGCCTTCTGGATCGCCTTCGCCCTGGGCGCGCTGATGCTGCTGCTCACCCTGGCCTGCGCCGGCGTCGCGGAACGGGCGCTGGACCAGCCGGGCCTGGCATGGGTGCTGCGCTGGCTCAGCATCGCCAATTTCCTTTCCGCGCTGAACGTCGTGCCGCAGGCCTGGCTGACGCGGGCGCTGATGATGCGGCCGCTGGCGGTGCGATCCACCCTGTCGACCATGGCGGGCGCGCTGGTCGGCATTCCCATGGCGATGGCTGGCTATGGGCTGACGGCGCTGGTGATGCAGAATCTGGCGACCGCCCTGATCGGCGCGGCGATCCTCTGGGCGGCGTGCCCCCGGCGGCCGCGCTTCCGCTTCGCGCGGCAGAAGGGACGGGAAATCTTCTTCTACAGCCGTCATGTGACGCTGACGGGCATCGCCAATTTCTTCAATTCCAACTCCGACGTTCTGATCGTGGGCGTCGTGCTGGGCGCGGCGGCGGCGGGCGTCTACACGGTCGGCAAGCGCGCGCTGCTGGCCGCCAACCTGCTGCTGGCGCGGGCCCTCTCCCGCGTGGCCTTCCCGGCCTTCTCCCAGCTCAAGCATGATCCGCCGCGACTGGCGGCCGCCTTCCTCAAGCTCGTATCCGCGACATCGCTGATCACCACCCCGGCCTTTGTCGGCATGGCGCTGGTGGCCGATCCCTTCATCCATCTCGTCTTCGGACCGCGCTGGGCGGGGGCGGTGCCGGTGATGCAATATCTCAGCCTCTTCGGCGCGCTCCAGGCGGTCGGCATCTATAACCAGTCGCTCATGCTCGCCCTTGGCAAGCCGCAATGGCAGACATGGCTCGCCGCCCTCTATGCCGTGGTGAACTGCACCCTCTTCTTCGCGACGGCGGATCAGGGGCCGGGCGCGATCGCCGCCGCCTTCACCCTGCGCGCCTGGCTGCTCTACCCGCTCTCCGTCCTGGGCGTGGTCCTGCTGCTGCCGATCGGCTGGGCCGATTACTGGCGCGCCGTTCGGCTGGGGCTGTTCGCTTCCGCGGCCATGGCGGGATGCGTTCTGGGCGCGCGGCCCTTTCTGGTCCAGATGGCCCCGGCCGAAGCGCTGACCGTCACCATCCTCACCGGAGCGCTGGCCTATGGCGTTGCGCTCCTGTTGCTCGGGCGAAACGCGCTGGTTCAGCTCCTGATGTTCGCCAGGGGCCGCTACGGCACGGCATAACCTATGTTAATATATTGCTCTTGCGCGATTTTATTGCCGTAAAGATGTAAAATTCCGTAGCAATACCTACTAGGCAATCCGTGACCATGCTGTTACCACTATTGCAACGCAGCAATTCCCCTTAAGCTATTTCCCTTAGGAAGGGCTGGCTTATGGGGATGACGCATGAGCGGAGTCGGGCCGATCCCGGCCTGCTCCAATAAAAGCCAAGGTCGCAAGAAATAGTTCTGGGCTATAAGCGCGGAGTCAAAGACTATGCTTGCAACCGGTGCCGGGGAGCGCCTTCAGCGGCGTTTCTCGCTGGCATTCATGCGTAATGCGTCGCGACGGTTCGTCCCCGCCGCGTGGGCCGCGTGGATTGCCGAAGTGCGCTGGAGCGGCCTCGGCAAATATATCGCGTCGCTGGTCATCGTCTTCCTCGCGTCCTCCTGGATTTTCCGCAACGGCGTCGCGTCGCTGACCGCCGGGGACTATGCCGTCCTCACCCTGATCGTGATTTCCGTCGCCACCCTGATGGGGATCGGCCCGGGCGCGGTCACCACCGCCGGCCTGCTGACGGTCATCTACGCCATTGTCGACGTGAAGATCAGGGGCGGAACCGGCGAGGACGGCCTGGCCTTCCTGCTGGTCATGGTGGCGGCCAATGGGGTGGCGCTGAAATCCACCTTCTGGCGTGCGCGGGCGGAACGGCAGGGCGCCTATGTCAACCGCCTGACAGAGCAGTTGAAGCTGCTGACCGACGGATCGGTCAACTACGCCCTCTACATGACCGATGTGGAGGGGCGGGTCGTCCACTGGAACCGGGGCGCCGAACGCTTCACCGGCTGGGACAGCCGCGACATCGTGAACCGCCCGGTATCGCTGCTCTATTCCCATCATCCCGGCATGGAAGACAATATGGCCGAAGCCTTCGCCCTGGCCAAGGAGCATGGCAGCTGCGAATTCGACTGCCATTTCATCAGGAACGACCGCAGCAGCTTCATGCAGAACTGCGTGGTGACGGCGCTGCGCGACAACAAGGGACGGCTTCAGGGCTTCGCCAAGCTGGTGCGCGACGTGACGGCGGAACGGGCGCAGGAAGTCGCCCTTCAGGAACGCGAAGCGGAATTGCGGTCCATCCTGGAAACCGCGCCCGACGCAGTGTTCGTGGTCGATATTTCAGGGCGGATCGACTATATGAACAGCACCGCCTGCCGCATGTTCGGCTATAATCTTTGCGAGCTGGAAGGCGCGGAGTTCGACCATCTGCTGACCGGAGCGCAGCCGCCGCGGGAGGTCCGCGACGAGCCTCTCCATGTGGAGAGCGACGGGCCGCTATCCTATCCGCGCAGGCTGATCGGGCGCCGCCGCAACGGCTCCAACTTTCCCATCGAGATGAGCTTCGTGAAGATGGAGGGCGCGCATGAGACGCACTATACCGCCTTCATCCGCGACCTCACCGAACAGGATGCGACCAAGGCGCGGCTGGAACTCCTCCAGACGGAGATGCTGCACGGCACCCGCTACAGCGCGATGGGCGCGATGGCCTCCATGCTGGCGCATGAACTGAACCAGCCGCTGACCGCGCTCGCCGCCTATATGGAGGGCAGTTCGATCCTGCTGATGCGTGGGCAGGAGGCGGACCGGCCGAAGCTGAACCGCATCTTCCGCTCCGCCGCGCAGGAAGCGGTGCGCGCCGGCGCGATCATGCGCCGCCTGCGCGATTTCGCCAGCGACGGAGAGGCGCTGCTGGAAATCCACGACGCGCAGGATGTGGCGCGCAGCAGCCTGGCGCTGATCGCCGCCATGGCGGAGGCGGCGGACGTCACCGTCGAAATGGACGTCGCGCCGGGCACCGGATCGATCTTTGCCGATCCGATCCAGATCCAGCAGGTGATCGGCAATCTCTGCCGCAATGCCATCGACGCCATGCGCGAGGAGCCGGAACGGCGGCTGACCGTGCGGGTCGCGGCGGCGGACGAACTCACCACGCATTTTCTGGTTTCCGATACCGGCTCGGGCATTCCGCCCGCGATCAAGGACCGGATTTTCGATGCCTTTGTCAGCAGCAAGGAAGAGGGGACCGGCGTCGGCCTGTCCATCTGCCGCACCATTGTCGAAGCCCATGGCGGACGGATCTGGCTGGAGCCGAG
This sequence comes from Sphingobium sp. SA916, assembly GCF_002894065.1. NCBI lineage: Bacteria > Pseudomonadati > Pseudomonadota > Alphaproteobacteria > Sphingomonadales > Sphingobiaceae > Sphingobium > Sphingobium sp. SA916. The sequence continues at coordinate 6,096 of NZ_LXYF01000073.1, read as the reverse complement.
CGTCACGGGAAGCTGCTTCGGTTTCAGTCTCAGACGCAAGAAGGGAAACGCCATTGGAACCCACTAAGCTGATCCACATCGTGGATGACGAGGATTCGGTCCGCGCCGCGACCGCCTTCCTGCTGGAGCTGGAGGGCTATACGGTCCGCACCTGGCAGCGCGGCACGCATTTTCTGGCGGCCGCCGCGAACGAGCCGCTGGGTTGCGTGATCATGGACCTGCGCATGCCGGAAATGGACGGGATAGAGGTGCAGCGGCGACTGAACGAGGCGGAACTCTATTTCCCCATCATCATGCTGACCGGCCATGGCGACATCGCCTCCACCGTGACGGCGATGAAGATGGGCGCGGTCGATTTCCTGGTGAAGCCGTTCGAGCGGGAGACGCTGCTGCGCGCGGTCGAAAATTGCTGGACGCTGTTCCAGGATACCGGCGCGCGCCGTCAGCGGGCGGTGCGCGCAGGGGCCATGGTGGAGAAGCTCACCCCCAGGGAGCGCGACGTGCTGTCGGGGCTGACCATGGGCCTGCCGAACAAGCATATCGCGCTGCAATTGGGCATCAGCCCGCGCACCGTGGAAATCCACCGCGCCAATCTGATGTCCAAGCTGGAGACGCGCAGCCTGTCCGATGCCTTGCGCGTGGCGTTCGCCGCCGGGATCGGCAGGCAGCTGGATTGCTGAGGAACACGGGCCGGCGATCGGCGGGCCGTTGTTTCCGGCCCGGATCGGGCCGTCTCCCGAAATGGACCGCCCTCCGCCGCATTTCGCGGCCGGATGAGCGATAGGAGCGGTTCGACCGGCCATAATCCGATCGAACCGCTCCACCGCGCCCGGATGCGGAGCCTTCGTCCTCCGATCCCCGGCGCGTCGCTGCCTTCTCCTCTCTCTCCTGAAACTTCAGCGCCGCCGTCCTGCCGGCGATCTGATCGTGAACAGGGCATCGTCGGGCGCCGCCCTGCTCTTGACGACCTGCAATGGCGATCCGCCATAGGGGGGGTGCGGCAGGCCCGATTGCCTGTCCTGGCCCTCCACCCGGGCGGATGATTTCACCAGCCGCAGCGATGCCCGTTTCGCGCCCTGCGCCGACCGGCGCCATGTGCGTCCTCTCCGCTTCCGCCTGATAAGGTCCCAGGTGAGATAGGGCAGTGAAATGGCCAGAAGATAAAGCGATGCCGGCAACCACAGCAGCGCGAAGAGCCGATCCCGCCACCCAATCCTTACAATGTTCCGCGACTTGTTCTGCAATCGCCAGAGATTACAGGACCCAAGCATCCATATCCCGGAGACGACCGCCATCGCGATAATCATTGCCATCCTGTTCCATCATCCAATCGCAGCTCTTTCGGCTGCTTCGCGAAGCTGTCCTGTATGAACTATAGATGAAAGGCGTCATCTGTCATCTACGCAGGAATACGCACCGGCTGATATTTCGGACCGTCGATCAACCCTCTGTATTCTCCCGGATTGCACCTGAAGCGACATTATGTCTGATTTAGCGCTGATAAGGATCAGGTCGCCGGAACAGATATTCTGCATCAATTGCGTTTCGATCGAATGCGTGCCACGGGCACGGAGAATCCTCCAGGCGCGCAAAATGAGGTGTGCATGTCGAGAATTGACCTGGCGATGGCGACCCGTCCTGCCGGCGGACGGGGCCCTGCCGCGGCGCATCGCGCCTTGCGAATCTGGCTTTGCCTTGCCCTGGCGCTGTGGGACATGGTGGCGTTGACATGCGGGCTGAGCGTCGGACTGGCGCTCGCGCCCGTGGCCGGGGGGCTTCGCGACAGCGGCGCCTCCGTCGCGGCGCTGCTCATGGCCTATCTCATCATCGCCTTTCACAATCAGGCCTATGATCCCCGCGGCCTGACCAATGCGACGACCAGTTGCCGCAATGCCGCGCGGGCCTTTGCCGGCACGGTGCTGATCTTCTTCCTCGTGCTGTTCGCGGTGAAATCGACCTCGACCTTCTCCCGCGCCGCCGTGCTGGCGGGGCTGGGCTGCGCGGGCGGGCTGCTGCTGGCGCAACGGCTGCTGCTGAGCCGCCTTCTCGAACGCCATTTCGGGGACCGGCTGTTTGCCGAACTGCTGATCGTGGACGACTGCCCGATTCCGGAAAATCCGGGCCAGATGGCTCTGGTGGACGCGCAGGCCATCGGCCTTCGCGCCGATCTGGACGACCCCTATATGCTGCACCGGCTGGGCATGTTGCTGCGCGATCACGACAGGGTAGTCGTCGCATGCCCTGCCGACCGCCGCGTGACCTGGGCGCAGATGCTGAAGGGCGGCAATATATTGGGCGAGATTGTCTCTCCCGAAGTCGAATCCATGGCGCCGCTGACGGTCGGGCGCTGGCAGGACATGGCCACGCTGGTGGTGGCGCGAGGGCCGCTGAACCTGGCGAACCGGGCGACGAAGCGGCTTCTGGACCTGTTCGTCACCGTGCCCCTGCTGATCGGGCTGATGCCGCTGATGATCGCCGTTGCCGTTGCGATCAAGCTGGATTCGCCCGGCCCCGTCTTCTTCCGCCAGCAACGGATCGGGCGGGGCAACACCCTGTTCAGCATCCTCAAATTCCGCAGCATGAAGGTGGAGCGATGCGATATGGACGGCGTCCGCTCGGCCAGCCGGACGGACGACAGGATCACGCGCGTCGGCCGCTTCATCCGCCGGACCAGCATCGATGAATTGCCGCAGCTCATCAATGTCCTTCTGGGGGAGATGAGCCTTGTCGGACCAAGACCTCATGCCATCGGGTCGACGGCGGAGGACATATTGTTCTGGCGCGTCGACCGCCAATATTGGAAAAGACATGCGCTGAAACCCGGAATAACCGGTCTCGCGCAGATTCGCGGGTTCAGGGGCGCCACCGAAACCAGGGCGGATATTTTGCAGCGGGTGGAAGCCGATCTTGAATATATGAATGGCTGGAGCCTGATGCGCGACATCGTGATCCTGTTCGGCACCGTTCAGATTCTGGTGCACAGAAACGCCTTCTGATCCCCGGCAAGACTGCATTTCCGATCGATACCCTCCCCGGAACCACCGAATGCGCATTTCCCCGCAATGGGTAAGTGATCACACCGAATGGATCATCGCCGCCGCGCATGAAATAAATCTTCCATTATTGGGGAGCATCATGGATCGACGGACTTTCCTCGCCGGCGGGCTGGCCGGCACGGCATTGGCGGCCTGTCAGCGCGACAATGAACCGCGCATCGTCCAATCCTCGCGCAGGCCGATGGTCGGGCGCCGGACCTTGCGCGCCGATGTCGTCGTCTATGGCGCGACGCCGGCAGGCATCGTCGCCGCCGTCAGCGCCGCGCAGATGGGCGCGTCCGCGATCATCGTCGGCGGATGGCGGGAACGGCAGCCTGGCGGCATGCTGTCCGGCGGGTTGAGCTGGACCGATTATCGCGACATCGACGCCTTTGGCGGCCTGGCCCGTGCCGTGATCGAACGGCTCGCGGCGGCGGGCGGCATGCCGCGCAACCGCTATGCCTTCGATCCCGCCCTTGCCGTGCCCCTGTTCGAGCGCATGACGACCAGTGCGGGCGTGCCGATGGTCTGGTCCGACGGCGTGGAGGACGTCAAGCTCGTCGATCGCCGCATAAGCGAATTCTTCCTGCAATCGGGCAGGATCGTGCGCGGCCGCATGTTCATCGACGCCAGCTATGAAGGCGATCTCATGGCGCGTGCCGGCGTCGCGTTCAAGGTGGGGCGGGAGGCGGCCGACGCCGCCAATCCGCTCAACGGCTATCGCGGCGCGAAAAACGGCCATCTGGTGCGCGGCGGCCGTCCCGATGAGGATAGCATCGCGCCGATCAGCCCTTTCTGGAATGGCGAGGGCGGCGCGCTGCTGCCGCATGTCGCGGCGGCGCCCGATCTTCCCCTGGGCGCGGCGGACAAGGCGGTGCAGGCCTATTGTTTCCGCCTGACCATGACCAACCGTCCCGACCTGCGGCAGGACCTGCCCGCCCGCGCGCCCGATGGCTATGACGAATCCCGCTACGAACTGCTGTTCCGCGACCTGGACGCCCGCCGGCGCAAGGGGCGGATATATGGACGAGACTGGACCTTCGCCCGCGATCTGGTGAAGGCGGATGAGGTCGCGCCGGGCATTTACGACGTCAACAACCGCGCGCTGATGTCCATCGATGCCGTGGGCCTCAGCCACGACTATCCCCAGGCCGACTATGCGACGCGGGAGAAGATCTGGAAGGCGCATGAAGCCTATCTGCGGGGCTGGTTCCACGCCATGGCCTATGGCCGCGACCCGCGCATTCCGCCGGGCCTGCAACGCGAGGTGCGCGAATGGGGCCTGGTTCGGGGCCGGCACATCCATCCGCATCCCAACGACCTGCCGGGCTGGTCGCCGCAACTCTATGTCCGCGAAGCGCGCCGGCTCGACAATGGGCTGAACTGGTCGGGCAGGGACCTGTCGGACGTGGACGGCGCGGAGCCGCGCCGCAAGGGCATCGTCGCCATGGGTTCTTATTGGCAGGACAGCCATTCCACCCGGCGCATCGCGGTGCAGGACGGGGCGGGGCGATGGGGCATCTGCAATGAAGGCTCGATCATGTTGCGGACCGGCGGGAAATATGAACGCTCGCCGCTGCCGATGGACCTGATGCTGCCGCACCGGGACCAGTGCACCAACCTCATCGTTCCCTTCTGCGTGGCGGCGACGCATCAGGCCTTTGCCACGATCCGCATGGAACTGACGTCCATGGCGCTGGGCGAAGCGGCGGGCAGGGCGGCCGCCATGGCGCTGGGCGAAGATAATGTGCGCGATGTGCAGGACGTGCCGATGCCGGAACTCCAGGCCGCGCTGGTCGCCAATAAGGGTGTCATCCACGGCGTTTCCGCCTTCGAGGATTATCGGCGGCGGCTGAAGTTCCGGCTGAACCGGATGCTGGGAGGCTAAGGACAGAGGGGCCGATCCGACGGCATGGGATCAACCCCTCCCTTCCACCATGTTACCGCGCCCGCTTGAGCATGCCGTGCATATCGATCCACCGCACGAAGGCGTCGAACCAGCCGGTGCTGGTGGTCGCCTTCGGATACATGCCGAAGCCGTGGCCGCCCTGCTCGTAAAGGTGGAATTCCACCGGGCGATGCGCCGCGCGCCAGTCGTCGATCAGCTTGAAGTCGCGATTGCCGAACAGCGGATCGTCGGCGGCGATGGCGGCGAACATCGGCGGCGCGTCCTGCGGCACGGTCATGCTGCCCAGCGGACCGTAGATATTGCCAATGAAGGCCGGCTTCGCTTCCGTGGCCGACAGCGTCGTCGCCATGGTCAGCATCGCCCCGGCGGAAAAGCCGATCATGCCGATCCGGTCCGGGTCGACATGCCATTGCGCCGCCCGTGCGCGGATCAGGCGGAAGGCGGCGGTTGAATCCGCCAGTTGCGGAGCAAGGTCGGTCGCTGCCGAGGCGGGAGCGGGCAGCGGTGTCCTGGCCACGCCGGAGAACATCTCCTGCATCGACCGTTCGAAACCCGCCATGTCGGCCGGCGTCTGGCGCAGCCGATATTTCAGCACGAAGGCGGCAACCCCCTTCGCCGCCAGCGCCCGCGCGACGTCATAGCCCTCATTGTCCATGGAAAGCGTGCGGAAACCGCCGCCCGGCGCGACGACGACCGCCGCGCCGGAAGCCTTGGCCGGATCGGGCAGGAAGGGCGTCAGCGTCGCAACGGTGACGTTGCGGGCAAAGCGGCTGCCATATTGGCGGTGCCAGCTTTCCTTAGCGGTGGCGCCGGGAAGTGCGCCGGTGCCCAGTTCGATCGCGTCGGGCTGGGCCGGGGCGGCAATGGGCGTCATCCTGTCGTCCTGCGCCTGACCCAGCGCCGGAGCAGCCAAGGCGCAGGCGGCGATGCCGATGGCGAAAGCGCGGGCCGCCGGGAAGCGGAAGGGGCGCCGCAATGCCTTCCGGGCAGATAGATGCTTCATCTCATCCTCCTTTGATTATCGATCCTTATTGCAGGTCGAGCACGACCACGGACCGGGGCGGCAGCGCCACCGTCAGCGTGCCGCCGCTCACCTGCGCGCCGGTGAAGGCGGCGGGCTTCACCACCTCCGGCGCGTCGAAGCTGTTGTGC
>NZ_LXYF01000072.1:0-23429 GCF_002894065.1 Sphingobium sp. SA916 | reverse complement strand
TACGGACCGGGGCGGCGACGCCCGTGCCGCCGGCTTCCGCGCGCTGGAGGCCGGACAGCTCGACGCCGCGGCCGCCCGCTTCCGCACGGCGCTATCCGCCAATCCCAACGACGCCGACGCGCTGGGCGGCATGGGGATCGTGCGGCTGCGCAAGTCCGAATTCGCGCAGGCCCGCGACCTGCTGACCCGCGCCTCGCGCATGGGGGGCGCGGGCAAATGGGCCGAGGCATTGCAGTCGGCGCGCTTCTATGCCGATTTGGACTCCGCCCGGACGGCGCTCGACAAGGGCGACCTCGCGCAGGCGGAGCGGCTCGCCACCGCGCTCAGCCAGTCGGACTTTCGCGACAAGGGGCCTGCGGTATCGGTGCTGGCCAGCGTCTATGAACGGCAGGGCCGCTATAATGAGGCGGCCGAACTCTACCGCCAGTTGGGCAAGGCCGGCGCTGGAGCCGCCACGGCCCAGGCCAGCGCCACCCGCAACGAGGCGCGCGCCGCCCTGGACGCAGGGGACAGCGCCCGCGCCGAACAGTTGCTGCGCGCCGCCATGGGCAATGCGCCCGACGATCCCTGGGTCGCCTACGATCTTGCCGGGCTGCTTCAGCAGCAGGGCCGCGTGGCGGAGCAGGACGCGCTGGTCCGCCAGCTTTCCTATTCCGACAAGCCCGAACCGCTTTACGCCGCCGCGCTGATCCTGGACCGCGCGGGACGCACCGGCGATGCGCAGGCCGTCGCCGCGCGCATTCCGGAAGGGCAGCGCACGGCGGAGATGCGCAACTTCATCGCCGGCCTCGGCATATCCGCCACCATCGCCCAGGCGAAGGCCGCTGGGGCACGGGGCGCGCAGGGCCAGGGGCTCGCCATGTTGCGCCAGGCGTCGGAGATGCGCGGCCTGTCCGCCGACCGCATGGGGGCGCTGGCGCAGGGCATGCTGGAACTGGGCGATGCGCGCGGCGCGGGCCAGCTGGCGGCGCAGGCGCTGGACGCCCCCGCCAATGATGCCGGCGCCTATGACGCGGCGGTGCGGGTGCTGGCGCAAACCGGACAGGACGGCATCGCCATGAGCGCCGTGCAGAAGGCGTCGGCGCTGGCCGGCCCCTCGCTTCAGGGCCAGCGCAGCCTCGGCAATCTGAAGGCGACGCTGGCGGCCGCGCAGGCGGACCGGATGCGGCAGGCGGGGCAGTTCGCCCCGGCCTTCGACATGTTGCAGGCGGCATGGAACGATGCGCCGGGCAATGAGGAAATCCTTTCCGCCCTGGCGCGGCTGTACCAATCGGGCGGCCTCAACGCGCAGGCGGCGCAGACCTTCCGCATGCTGCTGGCGCAGAAGCCGGCGGATCGCGACGCGATGGTGGGCCTAATCGACACGGCCAGCGCATCGGGCGACATGGAAACGGCGCGCGCCGTCACCCAGCAGGCGATCCAGATGCATCCGGCCGATTACCGGGTCTATATGGCAGCCGCCCGCATGGCCCGCACGCGCGGCAATGACGGGGACGCGGCGCGTTACCTCAAGACCGCCCGGGCGCTCTACATGCGCGAAACCGGCATGGCGCCTGGCGCCGTCATGGCGAACGGCAATCCCTTCGCGGCGGCGCCCCAATCGGCCAACCCCTTCCGCGCCATGGTCGCGCCGCAGCTGGTCAATCCGTTCGCGCTCGGCAGCAATCCCGCGGCCCTGTCGGCGCCCTATGCGCCGCCCATGGGCTTTGCCCCTCAGCCGCCCGTGGGGTCAGGCTTTGGCGTGCCCGCCCCGGCTGCCATGCCCGCCTACCCGCCCGCGCCGGGCTATGCCGCCCCCGCCGGCTTTCCCGGAATGGCGGCCCCGGCGCCTTCCTACGGCAACCCGGTCTATGCCGATCAGGCCTATGCCGATCGGAACAGCGGCGTAACGAACGTCCCCGCAGATCCGGTGCTGGCGGAGATCGACCAGCAATTGCAGCAATCGGCCGACGAAAGCGGCCCGCGCGTCGACGTCGACACAGGCTATCGGTCGCGCTCGGGCGAAACGGGCCTCAGCAAATTGCGCGAAATGACTGGCAGCGCTTCCCTCTCCGCACCCGTCGCGGGGGGCCGGGTCGGCGTCAAGGCAACGGCGGTCGTGCTGGATTCGGGCCGCCCGACCGGGTCGGGCCTCGCCCGCTTCGGCACCAACGCCACGCCCGAGGCGCAGGGGATCGTGGACGAGCAGCCGTCCCAGCTCACCAGCGCCGAAACGCAGCATCAGTCAGGCGTCGCCGTCACCGCCAGCTATGTCAGCAAGCTGCTGAAGCTGGAAGCGGGCGTCACGCCGCTGGGTTTCCCCAAGGAGCATGTCACCGGCAGGATCGAGGTGACGCCCCGCCTGTCCACCAACGCCACCGCCCGCATCTGGGCCGACCGCAAGCCCGTGACCGACAGCATCATCGCCTATGCTGGCACGGACGACCCACGCACCGGCGCCTTCTGGGGCGCTGTGATGAAGAGCGGCGGCGGCCTGTCCCTGTCCTATGACCGCAACGGCAATGGCGTCTATGCCGACGGCTCCTTCTATCATTATGACGGCACGGCGGTGCGCGACAATGACAGCGTGGAGATCAATGCCGGCGGCTATTTGCGGGCGTGGCAGAATGCGCGCTCGGGCGTTTCCGTGGGCTTCAACGTCAATTACCAGAATTACGACAACAACCAGAATTACTTCACCTACGGCCATGGCGGCTATTTCAGCCCGCAGAGCTTCCTCAGCGTCAATTTCCCGATCCGTTACTGGACGAATGACGGCCCGATGAGCATCCAGGCCAGCGTCGCGCCCGGCTATCAGAGCTACGATCAGCAGGGTGAGCCCGTCTATCCGACGGAGCCGGGCGCGCAGGGCGTGCTGGATTTCCTCAAGAGCCAGAACAGCGACGTCCGTTCCCGTTATGACAGCATCAGCAAGACCGGCTTCGGCCTGTCGGCGGCCGGCGCGATTTCCTATCGGGTCAGCCCGAACACGCGGCTGGGCGGGGAACTGAATATCAACACTTTCGGTGAATATAAGGAGTTCAAGACACTGATCGGGCTCAAGCAGAATATCGGAGGCAATTGATGTTGTTCGTGAAGGATTTCCCGATGGCGGGCAATCAGGACATCGCCATGCTCGCATCCGGCGGGGAGGCTGCACAGCGCTTCGTCAGCCTGATCCTCGGCGAAATCGCCTCCGCCGCCACGGCGGAACAGATGCAGGGCTTTTTCCGCGCGGTCGGCGCGCGGCTTGCCAAAAGCCATCCGATCGTCAATGCCAAGGATATGGACAGGCTGACCCAGCACGGCAACATGGTCTGGGACAGGCTGCATTGGGGCAGCGTCCGATTCGAACTGGACGATGAAGGAATCGACATCTTCCATGACGGCCTGCCCGAAAGGCTGGAGGGTGATGCCGACGGCATATGGGCCGGAGTCGCCCCCTTCATCCTGGAGGGAGCCTATGACGCATGGTTCCGGCAGATGGGCAGCGGCGAACGGCTCAGCACCCGGATTTCACGCAGCCAGGGCGGGCATATCGAACTGCGTCATGGGATTTGAACGGCGGACGGTCCTGACCGCCCTCGCCTTTGCCCTGACGACCGGCTGCGCCCGCGCCAAGTCCTCCGCCAAATCCATGGACGGCCTGATGCTCGATCCCGCGCTCTGGCAGGGCTACAAGGCCCGCTTCCTGGCGCCAGAAGGCCGGATCGTCGACAATGGCAATGGCGGCGTCAGCCATAGCGAGGGTCAGGGCTATGGCATGGCGCTGGCGCAGGCGGCGGGCGACAGCGCGGCCTTCGACGTCATGGCGCGCTGGACCGCCCAGACGCTGTTGCGCAAGGACATGGCGCTGCATAGCTGGCGCTACACGCCCGGCCGCGCCGATCCGGTGGCCGATCCCAACAATGCGACCGACGGCGACCTGCTGATCGCCTGGGCGCTGCTGATGGCGGGTCGCCGCTGGGGCAAGGCGGATTATCTGCAGCAGTCGGCAGCGGTCCGGGGCGCGGTCGCGCAGAAGCTGATCGTGCAGCGCCACGGCTTCACCCTGCTGCTGCCCGGCCTTGTCGGCTTCGCCAAGGCGGATCGAGTGATCGTCAACCCCTCTTATTATGTCTGGCCGGCGATCGACGCCTTCGCCCGGCTGGAACCGCGCGTCTGGGGTCCGTTGGCCGCCGATGGGCTGAAGATCCTGAAGGCCGCGCGCTTCGGCCCCTCCGGCCTTCCCGCCGACTGGCTCGACATCAAGGGCAAGGGCGTGGTCGAACCGGCGGAGGGACGCGATCCGGTCTTCGGCTTCGAAGGCATCCGCGTGCCGCTCTACTGCCTGATGAGCGGGCGGCGGAGCGCTTGCGACTCGATCGCGCGCTATTGGCTCGCCCTCGTGCGCGCGGGCAGGCCGCTGCCCGCCTGGGTGAATGTGGTCACGGGCGAAACCGCGCCCTATGCGCTCTCCGCCGGCGCCACCGCCATCGCCGGACGCCTGCTGAACCGCAACCTGCCGGCCGCCGCCGCCGATCAGGACTATTATGCCGCGACGCTGGGACTGATGAACCAGATGCGGATTTGAGCGGTTTTCCGGGGTGGATTGCGGACATTCCCCCTCCCGCAGGCGGGAGGGGGCTAGGGGGTGGGCTGGCGCGGCATCAGCGTGAGTTTTCAACGGCTAAGCTGGAAGCTCGCTGCGCTCGCACCCACCCCTAACCCCTCCCGCCTGCGGGAGGGGAATGTCTTAAACTGGCCATTTCCGGTCAAGAATCCTAAAGCCGCCCGATGACGCCACCCCCCGACCTTGCCATCCGCATGCGCCGCGCCGATTTCAACCGCGCCCTGGCGGAGGCGGACCTGAATGCCATCGGCCCCCTGCTCGCGCCCCAGGCCATGCTCGTCACCGGATCGGACAGCACGGTGATCTCCGGCCGCAAGGCGCAGCTTCAGGCGTGGAAGCGGGAATTCGCCGCAGCGGAGCGCACCGTCTACACCCGCACGCCGGAGCATATCGTCGCCTCGCCGGTCGAACCCATCGCGATGGAGCATGGCCGATGGCAGGGCGTGACCGCCGGTTCGGACCGTCCCCTCGCATCCGGCACCTACAGCGCCAAATGGCGGCAGGTCGGCGCGGACTGGGTCATCGAAGCGGAAATCTATCTGACGCTCGCCTGACCGGAAACGCTTGAACAGCCGCTCGCCCGCGCCCAATTAGAGGCTGTTCCTCCTGCCACGGAGGCCCGCAAGCCACGAGTAGCCATGACCACCGCCAATCCCCTTCTTGCCGACAGCGACCTGCCCGATTTCGCCGCCATCCGGCCTGCCCATGTCGTCCCCGCCATGGAGGAAGCGATCGCGGCCCACCGCGCGGCCATCGAAGGGATCACCGCCAGCGGGAAGGATGATTTCGACGCGGTCATCCTGGCCGCCGAGCGCGCCGATTTCCTGCTGTCGCGGGTTTGGTCGCCGGTGGGGCATCTCGCCTCCGTCGCTGACACGCCCGAATTGCGGGAAGCGCACGCCGCAGCGCAGGCGCTGATGACCGCCTATCTGATGGAGGCGGGCCAGAACCGGGCCCATCACGATGCCGTCGCCCGCCTCGCCGCCCGCCCCGATTTCGCCAGCCTGCCGCCCGCCGCGCAGCGGGCCGTCGATCTCGCCCTGCGTGGCTTCCGTCTGGCGGGCGTCGCGCTGGAGGGTGAGGCGCGGCAGCGTTTCCTGGACATCGGTGTGGAGTTGAGCGACCTCAGCACCAAATTCGGCAATGCGGTGCTCGACGCCACCGAGGCCTGGAGCGAGCATGTCACCGACGAGGCGGCGCTGGCGGGCGTTCCGGACAGCGACAGGGCGATCCTGGCCGCCTATGCGCAGGAAAAGGGGCTGACCGGCTGGCTGATCACGCTGCGCCAGCCGAGCGTGCTGGCGATCCTCTATCATGCGCAGGACCGGGCGCTGCGGGAGCGGGTCTATCGCGCCTACAACAGCCGCGCCTCCGATCAGGCGGAGGACAGGAGCCACGACAATAGCGAACGGATCGACGCGATCATGGCGCTGCGTCATGAAGCCGCGCAGATATTGGGCTTTGCCGATTCCGCCGCCCATTCGCTGGAGACCAAGATGGCCGCCGACGCGGACGAAGCGCTGGCGTTCCTGGCCGACCTCGCCCGGCGGGCGCGGCCGGTCGGGGAACGCGAACTGGCGGAGGCGCGCGCCTTCGCGGCCGAGCATCTGGAGCTGGACGATGTGCAGCCATGGGACCTTTCCTATGTGGCCGAAGCAATGCGCCGCACGCTGCATGGCGTGGATCAGGAGGCGCTGAAGGCCTATTTTCCCCTGCCCCGCGTGCTTGCGGGAACGCAGGCGCTGATCGAGCGGCTGTTCGGCGTCCGCCTCGTCGCCCGGCAGGGCGTGCCGACCTGGCATCCGGACGTGCTGTTCTACGACGTGCTGGACGCGGACGACAGCGTGGTGGCGGGCGTCTATCTCGACCTGTTCGCGCGGGCGGGCAAAAGGGGCGGGGCGTGGATGGACGTGTGCCGTTCGCGCTTCCGCGATGCCGACCGGCTGCATCTGCCCATCGCCTACCTCACCACCAATTTCGCGCCGCCCGCGGGCGACCGGCCTTCGCTGGCGACGCATAATGACGTGGTGACGCTGTTCCACGAATTCGGCCATGTGCTGCATCACCTGCTGACCGAGGTGGACCTGCCGTCGATCGGCGGCATCAGCGGCGTGGAATGGGACGCGGTGGAACTGCCCAGCCAGTTCATGGAGAATTTCGCCTGGGACGGGGACACGCTGATCGGCCTGTCCGGCCATGTCGACAGCGGCGAGCCGCTGCCGCAGGCGATGTTCGACCGGCTGCTGGCGGCGCGCCAGTTCCAGGCGGGCCTTGCCATATTGCGGCAGATCGAATTCGCGACCTTCGACCTGCTGCTCCACCGCGACTATGACCCGGCACAGGGCGCGCGGGTCAACGCCGTGCTGGATCAGGTGCGCAAGGCGGTGGCCGTGGTGCATCCGCCGGAATGGAACCGCTTTGCCCATGCGTTCAGCCATATCTTCGCGGGCGGCTATGCGGCGGGCTATTATTCCTATCTCTGGGCGGAACTGCTGTCGGCCGACGCGTTCGAGATTTTCGCCCATGCCGACATTCCGGGCGGCGGGGCGACCGCTTTCCGGCGTGAAATCCTTGCCGCCGGGGCGAGCCGCCCCGCCGCCGAGAATTTCCGGGCTTTCGCCGGGCGCGCGCCGGAGGTCGACGCGCTGCTGCGGATGCGGGGGTTGGCCGCCTGAATCGCTTCAGAAGTGGGCGGTGTAGCCGCCGTCCACCGCCAGCACCTGTCCGGTGACGTAGGATGCCGCGTCTGACGCCAGGAACAGAACCGGGCCGACAATCTCCTCCGGCCGGCCCCATCGCCCCAGCGACGTGCGGCGGGCGAGGTGATCCGCTATGGCGGGGTCGGCGGTCATCTCCTCATTGGCCTCGGTCGCGAAATAGCCGGGGGCGACGGCGTTCACGGTGATGCCGCGACTGCCCAGTTCCGCCGCCAGCGCCCGCGTCAGCGCGTCCAGCCCGCCCTTCGCCATGGTGTAGGCCGCGTCGCCGGACCGGGCGATCTGGCCCGCGATGGACGTGACGTTGACGATCCGCCCGCCCTCCTTCATCCCGGCCGCGATGGTGCGGGCGAGGTCGAAGGGCGCGACCAGATTGACCTCCAGCATCCGCCGCACCGCGGGCCGGTCCAGTTCTCCAATCGGCCTGCGGTCGCGATGGCCTGCATTGTTGACCAATATGTCGATCGGGCCGCAGGGGCCGAGCGCCGCCCGCAGCGCTTCGCCATCCTGCAGGTCGAAGATCAGCGGCGCGCTCGTCCCGCCCGAGGCGGCGATGGCGGCGGCGGTCGCCTCAAGCTGCTCGACATTTCGGCCATGGAGCAGGACATGCGCGCCGGCCCCGGCCAGGCCCAGCGCGATCTCGCGTCCCAGGCCGCGTCCGGCTCCGGTGACGAGGGCGATTTTTCCTTGCAGCATCCAAGCCTCTCCACACAGCCGGTCAGGCGAGGACGAAGGTCTTGCTCCGCCCGCGATTGATCAGCAGCACCAGCCCCGCCCCGATCAGGCACAATATCCCCGCCGCGACGAAGGCGGGCATATAGCTTTGCCAGACGGTGCGCGAAAGGCCGCCCGCCAGCGCCGCGCTCGCCGCGCCGAGCTGATGCCCGGCGAAGATCCAGCCGAACACGACATTGGCCCGCTCCGGTCCGAAACGCTGCGCCGTCAGCTTGACCGTCGGCGGCACGGTCGCGACCCAGTCGAGGCCGTAGAACATCGCGAAGACCGACAGGCTGTAGAACGAGAAGTCGCTAAACGGCAGATAGAGCAGCGAAAGGCCGCGCAGCCCATAATACCAGAACAGCAGCCAGCGATTGTCGAACCGGTCCGACAGCCAGCCCGACGCCAGCGTGCCCGCGAAATCGAACAGCCCCATCATCGCCAGCATCGACGCCGCGCCCACCGCCGCCAGCCCATAGTCGCCGCAAAGCGCGATGAAATGCGTCTGGACCAGCCCGTTGGTGCTGGCGCCGCAGATGTAGAAGGAAAAGAACAATATCCAGAAGCTGGGCACCCGCGCGGCATCGGCCAAGATGCGGAGCGGGCTCATCAACAGGGCGCCGAAGCTGGCGGGCTGCGGCGGGGCGGGATGCACCTCGCTCTCGCCATAGGGCGGCAGGCCGAGGTCGGCGGGACGGTCGCGCATCAGCAGCAGCACGACCATCGCCGCCAGCAGGATCGCGCCGCACACCAGCAGGACCGAGGCGCGCCAGCCGAACCGCTCCGTCAGCGCGGCGAGCAGCGGCAGGAAGGCCAGCTGACCCGTGGCGGTGCTGGCCGACAGCAGCCCCATGACCAGCCCGCGCCTGTGCGCGAACCAGCGCGTGGCGACGGTGGCGCCCAGCACCATGGCGGTGAGCCCGGTGCCGATGCCGATGACGACGCCCCACAGCAGGACGAGATGCCACAATCGGGTCATGCCCATCGACAGCAGCAGTCCGCCGACGATGATGGACAGCGAGATCAGCATCATCCGCCGCACGCCGAAGCGGTTCATGAAGGCGGCGGCGAACGGGCCCATCCCGCCGAACAGCAGGAAACGGATCGCCAGCGCCCCGGAAATATCCGCCGAACTCCAGCCGAATTCCTTTTGCAGGGGGATGATGAACACGCCGGGCGCGCCCACGGCGCCGGCGACGACCAGCATGGTGAAGAAGGTCGCGGCCAGCACGGCCCATCCATAATGGATTTGCCGCGTGCCCATTTGGCGGGCGAGAGTCGCTGACAGCATGAAGGCCTTCCTCCCGGATCGATCGACCGGCGTTAGATGACGATCGTCATCAGATGGTCAAGGGGCCAATTGACGGAATATGGACGTGGAAGGCCGCGAACAGGCGGGGCGGGCCGGCCGTCAGGCGGAAGCGCGCGGCTGGACCAGGGCGTCCTCCCGCTTTTCCGGACGGATATAGATGGAGGTGAGTTCGGGAATTGCCCGCTTCATCTCGCTTTCCATCTCCTCGATCAGGCTTTCGGCCCGGCCCATGCGCAGATCGTCGGCGAAATCGGCGCTGATCGCCACGAACACCGCGTCGGGCGCGGTGTGGATGGTGCGGATGTGATTGACGGCGGTGATCTCCGGCCGCCGGTCGAGCAGCGCCCAGACCGCGTCGATGATGGCCCGGTCGGCGCTCTCCCCGATAAGCAGGCCCTTGGCCTCCCGCGCCAGCAGCACCGCCACCGCGCCCAGCACCAGCCCGATGACGATGGAGGCGACGCCGTCCAGCCGCGCATTGCCGAAATAATGGCTGGCCCAGACGCCGATGGCCGCCACGATCAGCCCGATCAGCGCGGCGCTGTCCTCGAACAGGACGATGAAGCCGGCCGGGTCCTTCGACCGGCGGATCGATTGCCACCAACTGCTGGGGCCGCGCTTGCGTCCGAATTCCCGCACGGCGATGGTCCAGGATGCGCCCTCCATCAGGAAGGCGATGGCCAGGACGATGTAGTTGACGGCGGGGTCGCGCAGCGGCTCCGGCTGCCGAATATGGAGCCAGCCTTCATAAATGGATACGCCCGCGCCGACCGCGAAGATCAGGATGGCGACGACGAAGGCCCAGAAATACAGCTCCCGCCCATAGCCGAAGGGATGGGCGGCGTCGGCGGGCTTCTTCGCCCTGGCCTGACCATAGAGCAGCAGCAACTGGTTGCCGCTGTCGACCATCGAATGCACCCCCTCCGTCAGCATGGAGGAGGAGCCGGTCAGGGCCGAGGCGACGAACTTGGCGACCGCAATGCCGATATTGGCCAGCAGCGCGCCGTAAAGGACGATATTTTCCCGGATGTGCGCGACGCGGCCGGTTTTCGCCACCTGGGTTCAGCCCGGATAGGGGGAGGACCGGAGCAGGCCGGCCAGATGCGCCGCATTGCCCGCCACCATCTTCGCGGTCTTCTCCACCTTCTCCGGCACCTCCCCCAGATCCTTGAAATCGATCGAGCCCATAGCTTCCCCCACCCAATAGCAGGCGGCCGTGGCCGGAATCGTCCAGCCGACATCGTTCAGCGCCTGAAACCATTGCGCGGTCGAAAAATGCGCCCCGTCTTCATTGCCGACAATCGCCGCGACCGCAACCTTGCCATAGCTCGGCATGCGGCCCCGCTCGTCTGCCTCGCCCAGAAAGGCGTCCATGCGTTCCAGCACCCGCTTGGCGACGCTGCTGATCTGCCCCAGCCAGATCGGGCCGCCGAAGATCACTATGTCATGGTCCAATATCCTGCGGCGCAACGCCGGCCAGGCGTCGCCCTCTCCTTCATCGGACGTCACGCCGGGCCTGATGTCGAGCGCCGCGACCCGCACCGTGCCGGTGAGTTCGACATCATGGGCGGCAAGGGCCTTCGCCAGCACCGCGATCATCGCGTCGGTCGAGCTGGATTCGCCGTCCCCCGCCTTGAGGCTGCAGTTGAGGGCCAGGGCTTTCAGAACCATCGCATGTCTCCATCCGCCCCATCCACGCGCCGAACCGGGCTCCAGCCAATGAACTCCCCAGCAGGCAATGTGTTCTTCGGGAAAAGGAGATTTGCGATGCCCGATACCGAAGAGATGATCCATGAGGATGGCCTGCCCGGCCATGAAAGCCGGCTGGAGCCCAAGCCCGAATGGGAACCGCGCTATCCCGGCTCCGGCCGGCTGGCGGGCAAGGTGGCGATCGTCACCGGCGCCGACAGCGGAATCGGGCGGGCGGTCGCGGCGCTCTATGCCCGCGAAGGGGCCGATGTCGCGATCTTCTACCTCTGCGAACATGACGACGCGGAAAAGACCGCCGGGATCGTTAGGGCGGAAGGGCGGCGGGCGCTCACGATCGCGGGCGACCTGGGCGACCGGGACTTCTGCCAGCGGGCCGTGGCGCAGGTGGTCGAGCAGTTCGGGCGGATCGACATCCTCGTCAACAATGCGGGCGAGCAGCACCCGGACAGCGACATCACCGACATCAGCGAGGAACAGCTGCGCCGCACCTTCCAGACCAACATCTTCGCCATGTTCTTCCTGACGCAGGCGGTCCGCCCGCATCTGAAGCGCGGGGCGGCGATCGTCAACTGCACCTCCGTCACCATGTATCAGGGGTCGAAGGAACTGCTCGACTATTCCAGCACCAAGGGGGCGATCACCGCCTTCACCCGGTCGCTGTCCGAAAATCTGGTGGGGGACGGCATCAGGGTGAACGCCGTCGCGCCGGGTCCGATCTGGACCCCGCTCAACCCCAGCGGCGGGGCAAGTCCGGAAAAGCTGGAGCATTTCGGGGAAAGCACGCCCATGGGCAGGCCGGGCCAGCCCAATGAAGTCGCCCCGTCCTTCCTCTTCCTCGCCTGCGATGACGCCAGCTACATGTCGGGGCAGGTGCTGCATCCCAATGGGGGCACCATCGTCAACGGCTAGAGCCAATCGTGCGGAAAAGCTGCCCTGAGCCTGCCGACGGGCGGGAACCGGTTTTCCGCCTGAAAGGATCGGACAACAGAAAGCTGGAGCACGCGACCCGCGTCCTATCTGGCGCAGCGTGCTCCAGGCGCGAGCGGATTGAAGCCGCATCACGTCGCTGCGCCTCACCTGACCGGGATCCGGTCTTCCCTCAGGCGGTCAGCGAGTCCGCGCGGCCTTCCCCGCGCATCCCGCGCGGAGACCAGGGCGCGGCCCGCCGGTTCAGGGTGATGATGGCGCTATTCTCGCTCCACGACTGGATCAGCGCGGGAATATTCTCCGACGGCGCGGGGCGGCCGAAATAGAAACCCTGGGCATAGTCGCAGCCCAGTTCGCGCAGCTTGACCGACTGGTCCGCTTCCTCGACGCCTTCCGCCACCACCTTCATGTTGAGCGCGCGGCCCAGCGTGATCAGCGCGGAAACGATGGCGGCATCGCTTTCGCGCGCCGTCACGCCGCTGACGAAGGAACGGTCGATCTTCAGCGTGCTGACGGGCAGCGACCGCAAATGGGAAAGCGAGGCGAAGCCGGTCCCGAAATCGTCCAGCGCCAGCGGGATGTTGCACATGTGCAGTTCGTCGATGGAACGGCGCACCGTGTCCGACCCCGCGCCCAGGAACACCCCTTCGGTGATCTCGATCTCTATGGAATCGGGCGCGATGGAGAAGCGGTCCATGGTCTCGATCAAGCGTCCGGCAAAGCGTTCCCGCCGCAATTCGGCCGAGGACACGTTGATGGCGACATGCCCCAGCGTCAGCCCGCGCGCGCGCCATGCGGCCATGTCGGCGAACACCTGGCTGGTCATCGTCTGGCCGATCATGTCGGCGACGTCATGATCGTCGAACGCCGCGTAGATTTCGGCGGGCGAGCGGATGGTGCCGCAACTGTCGCGCCACCGCAGCAGCGCTTCGAACCCGACCAGTTCGCCCGTCTGCAACGACACCTTGGGCTGATAATAGCTGATGATCGTGCCGTCGCGCACGGCGGTCCGCGCTCGGTTGATCATGGCCACGCGCTCCTGCATGTCCTCCAGCAGCGACTGCTCGAACATCTGCATGCGCCCCCGGCCCAGCGACTTGGCGCGATAAAGCGCCAGGTCGGCATGGCGCAGCAGTTCCGTCGCGACCCGGCCATCCTCGGGGAATGCGGCCACGCCGATGCTGCCGCGGCATTCGAGCGAGCGCCCGGCGGCGAACAGCGTCTCCCGAATGGTGAGGACGCGATTGGCGAGATCGGCAAGCTGCTGTCGGCTTTCGACATTCTCGATCAATATGGCGAACTCGTCGCCGCCCAGCCGCGCCACCACCCCGTCGCCGGCGAAGATTTCCTTGAGGCGGGAGGCAAAGCTCTTCAACAGCTCGTCACCGGCATGATGGCCCATCAGGTCGTTGACGTCCTTGAAATTGTCGATGTCGAGCAGGAAGACGCCGACCTTCTTGAAGTCGGTCATGGCGCTCGCCAGCGCCTTGTCCAGGCAGGCGTTGAACATCGCCCGGTTGGGCAGTTGCGTCAGCGAATCATGCTCGGCGTTCCAGCGTATCTGCTCCTCGATCAGCACGCTTTCATGGATGTCCTCGGTATAGCCGTACCAGCGGATGATCCGGCCTTCCTCGTCGCGCCGGGGATAGGCCTGCGCCCGCATCCAGCGATACTGGTCGTTGACCATCAGCCGCACGCGCACGTCGAAGGGCTCGCCGGTGGTCAGCGAATGGGTGATCCGGTGGGTCAGCGGGCCGATGTCATCCGGATGCGTCGCCGCAAGCCAGCCATTGCCCTCCGCCTCCTCCCGGTCCAGGCCGGAACTTTCCAGCCAGCGATCGGTGAAGTCGATGATCCGGCCGTCGGGATCGGCCAGCCAGGGAAGCTGAGGATTATATTCGACGATCAGGCGCAGATTTTCCGTGCTGCGGCGCAGCCGTCCGATTTCGGCATGTTCGGTCGTGACGTCGATCATCACCAGGTCGGCCGCCGGCCGGCCCGCCCCGTCACGACGGATGCGCGCGACGACACGCATATTCCTCATGACGCCTTCACGATCCTCCAGCGTCAGCGTCGCTTCGGCCCTGCCCATGCGCAGAACGGCGCGGGCAAGCTGGAGCACGGGCTTGCGAAAGATCCGGTGCACGCCGCGGAACCAGCGAAGCAGCGGCTGGCCGTCCCGCACGCCGAAACGGCTCGCGGTGGCGGCATCGGGATGGCATAGCCCATCCCCGTCAACCGACCACCGCAAGACCCCTGCCGACGCCAGTATCTGCTGGTCGCCATCCATCGGGTCCTGCCTGCCTTGAAATTCATCAGGTGACCGCGATGAAATCTGGTCCGCCATTCTACTCCTGCTGTCCCGGCGCCGCGGCCCTTAAGAAGGTTTCACCATTTGCTGGCTAAGATTTCCTTAATGGCCGCCATATGGGCCATAGCCAGCACGCCCAAGCGCAACGTCCTAAAATGCCGCCGAAAGGCTGACGCCATAGGTGCGCGGCGGCCCGTATGCCGCCGTTCGGTACACGCCCAGACCGGACCGGTCGTCGGCATAGGTCTTGTAGATCCTGTCGGTCAGGTTCTGGACCCAGGCGGCGATGTCCCACTGCCCTCGACGCAGGCCGAAACGCAGGTTGACCAGCGTGCGCGGCCCGGCCTTGAAGGCGTCCGAATTGGTCGGCTCGAAATAGACGGTCGACCGGTGATCCACATCCGCGCGGGCGAAGATCGTGCCGATCCGCACCGGAACCTCATAGCTGACGGCGCCATAGCCGGTGAAATGGGGCGCCAGGACCAGGTCGTTGCCGGTGCAGTCGGTGCTGGGGCTGCCGACAGAGGGAATGACCGATGCGGGAACGCCGCAATTGTCGAACCTCTTATAATGTGCGTCCAGAATGGCGGCATTCCCCTCCAGCCGCAGCCGGGACGTCAGTTGCAGCGACAGCTCGCCTTCCACGCCCTCCACCTGCGCGCGGCCGGCATTGGTGAGCGCCAGCCCGCTGCCCAGCACCTGCGACACCTGCAACCGGTCGTAATCGGTGTGGAACGCGGCAAGGTTCAGCCGCATCCGCCGGTCCAGCGTCAGCATCTTGAAGCCGACCTCATAGCTGGTCGCCTTTTCCGGGCTGGCGGTCAGCCCGCCCAGCGAAGAGGCGAGGTCGACATTGTAAGCCGCGCTCTTGAAGCCGCGGGAGAAGCGCGCATAGACATTGGCGTCCGGCACGACCTCATAGGAAATGGTCGCGCTGGGCGACAGGTCGTCATCGGTCGACCGGCCGTCGAAGGTGAGGTTCGGGAAGCCCAGATAGGTGAAGATACCCGTCCCGCTGGCGTCATCCTGGACGAAATGGGCGCGCTTCTTCTCCCTGGTGTAGCGCAGGCCGGCGGAAAGCGACAGGCGATCGGTCAGTTCATAGTCGAGCCGCCCGAACAGCGCCCCGCTCTCCGTCTTGACGCTGCCCTTGGTGGTCAGCATCGGTTCGCCCGGCACGCCCGTATCGGCGCCCAGACCCAGGCCCCGGTCGGTGCGCACCATCTGGTCGAAATAATAGGCGCCCAGCAGATAGCGCAGCTTGCCGGTGCCGCCCGCCAGCCGCAGTTCCTGGCTGAAGAAATGGGAATCGTCGCTGAAATTGTCCGCGGAGACGAAGTCGACCTGCTCCTGATCGTCGTCCAGCGAGGCATGATAGGAGGAATCGCGATAGGCGGTGATGGCCGTCAGCGTGATCGCGTCCGATGCCCATTCCGTCCTCAGCGAAATGCCCTGGCTGTCGCGGTGCAACCGGTTGGGCCGGTTGTTGTTGATGTGCAGCGGCTCCCGCGAAGGGAAATCCGCCGGATAGCCGGCCAGCGCGTCCGCCTGGAAGAAGGCGGGCGTGCCGCGGTCGCGCAGCCCCTCCCACCGGGCGATGAAGGACAGTTGGTCGGTCGGCGCATATTTGGCCGACAGCCGCCAGGTCAGCAGGTCGGTCGATCCCGCATCCCTGCCGCCGGACAGATGCTTGTAGAAGCCGTCCTGCCGGGCATAGGCCACCGCGCCGCGCACCGAAAGCCGTTCGTTGAGGCGCGTGCCCAGCACCGCCTCGCCCCGCCTGTAATCGTAATTGCCCGCGTCCAGCCGGATGGAGGCGCCGGGATCGGCGTCGGGCTGCTTCGTCTGGACGTTGACGACGCCGGCGATGGTGTTCTTGCCATATTCCGTCCCTTGCGGGCCGCGCACGATTTCCACCCGGTCGACATCCAGAAGATGCTGGACGAAATTTTCCGGCCGGCCGACATAGACATCGTCCACATAGATGCCGACGCCGGTTTCCAGCCCGATATTGCGGACCAGGGTGGAGATGCCGCGGATCGAGATCTGCCCCTGCAACTGGCCTGCAATGCCCCCGCCGATGTCGACATTGGGGGCCATGCGGGTCAGGTCGGTGATGGTCTGCAACCCCGCCGCCACGATCGAATCGCCCGAAATGCTGGTGACCGCCAGCGGCGCCTTCAGCAGCGGTTCCGGCACCTTGCGCGCCGTCACCGTGATGTCGGCGCGCATGTCCGCATCGGCCGGGGCCTGCGCCCGGGCCGTGCCGGAAGCTGCCAGTTCGATCGTCGCGGAAACCAGAAGTGCCCACTTCCATCGCCGCCTGTACCCAAAATTCGTCATCGCCCACGAAACCCGCTATATTTTTTCAATCCGCCGATCATAGGCGGACTTGGTAAACCGCTGGTTAAACTCTTCCTGCGTCCGGCTCCGGATCGGACGAGCTTGCGCTCTGCGGCCGGCGGCCCCGCAACCCGGCGAACGCTCGTTCCGCCGCAAACAGGAATCAGGCGGCAGGAAGGCACGCTTAACCCGCTTTTAAGACCTGACGCGGCATGACGGCAGGCATATGCCGCGTGAGGAACCATGAGCGAATATATCCCCAGCACCCAGCTTCGCGCCGGAAGTTCGACCACCGCCGCCGATTTCAACGCGGGGGTCGACAGCACGCTCAGCATCGAGAGCCTCGTCACCCGCTTCAGCCAGGCCCTGGGCCTTCAGGCGGCGAGCCATGCCTGCTACGCTGTCGGCGATGGGGAGCGGCGCTTCCTGTTCGGTGAGACCGGCTGGTGCGGGCCGATCGCACAGCCGGAGGTCCTGCCGCAGATCTGCTTTCCGATCACCGGCTGGGACGAACGGCAATATGAGGTTGAGATCCGCCTGCTGAGCATGCTGGAAAGCCCGGAGGAACGCGCGAACCTGCACGCCATGGCGACGCTCTACCTGTGCCGGGGCATCGCCCTGCTCGACGCGCGCGACGATCTGGCCGCGTCCGCCCTGACCGAGACCGAGCTGTTCTGCCTCGACCAGCGGCAGGCCGGGTGGTGCGACCTCGACATTGCCGAGGCACTCGACCGCTCCGTCCAGGCGGTGAAGGTGCATGTCCAGCGCGCCCGGCAGAAGCAGGCCGCCTGAACCCCCTTTATCGACCGGGTTTTTTGCGGGGAACATGGATTGCACCCTGCAACTTTCCGATGACCTCCCCTGTATAATATGTTACAGGCGCTGCCGCTGCATGCGGGGGACGAACGGATTTGATTCATCTGATTTCGAAGAACAATTCCGCACTGTACCAGGACGAGATCAGAGATTTGCACCAGGCCCGCGCGGAGGTGTTCGTCAACCGGCTCGGCTGGGATCTCAGGGTCGAGGACGGATTGGAATATGACGAATATGATGATGCGCGCGCGAGCAACATCATAGGCTTTTCGACCGAGAACCGGGTCGTCATGGGGCTGCGTTTCCGCCCCACCGACGACTGTTCCATGCTGCTCGATCATTTTTCGCATGTCCTGCCCGCCGGCATCCGCCCCATCGACGACGGGCGCACCTGGGAACTGAGCCGCGGATTCTGCATTGAGCGGGGCATGCGCCGCCACAATCTGCGACGGAAGGCCGCGTGCATGATCGCGCCGCTGGAACTGGCCTATGAGGCCGGGATCGACCGTTGCGTGGGCTTCACCGATGTCCGCATGCTCAGCTTCTGCTACGGCGTCGGCTGGAAGCTGACCCTGCTCGGTTCCGCCATGGACTATGGCCAGGGGGAGGCCGTCGCCTATGAGGTGGAGGTGTCGCAGGCCGCGCTCGACGAGATGCGCCAGATGTGGGGCCTGCCCCGGCCTTCGCACATCACCATCGACCAGCTTCTTCCGGAGGAGGAGAATGTGCACGTCGCGGCGGCCCGGCTGGCGCGCGAGCATCCGGAACTGCAGAAGATCGCCGCCCAGCCGGAGATCGGTTCCGTCACACACCCGTCCGCCACGACCGGGGCGGACGTCTATTATGGCAGATTCGGGGCGACCCGTTCGGCTTCAGGGGGACATTGATGAATTCCGACCTTATTCGACAGGCATCGGCAGAGGAAATCGAAAGCTGGATCATTGCCCGCATCGCTGAAATCGTGAATGTGGCGCCCGCCGCCGTCTCTCCCGATGCGCCGTTCGACAGTTTCGGGATCGATTCCGCCAAGGCGATCTCGCTGATGGTGGAGCTGGAGAACTGGCTGAACCTGCCCGACGAACTGCCGCTGGAACTGTTGTTCGAGGCGGAGGCGATCCGCGACGCGGCGACGGGCATCGCCGCGGCGGTCAGCGACATGGCGGCGCAGCAGGGCGGCGTCCGGCCATGATCCAGGACGAACAGATCGAATTTGGCGGATCGGCCGCCGCCATCCGCCACCATTATGATGTCGGCAACGACTTCTATTCGGCGTGGCTCGACCCCAGCATGACCTATTCCAGCGCGATGTGGGACGGCCTGCCCAAGGACGCCCCGCTGGAGGAGGCGCAGCAGCGCAAGCTCGACTATCATGCGGAATCGGTCGGCGCCGGCGAGGGCATGCGCATATTGGACGTCGGTTGCGGCTGGGGCGGCATGATGCGCAACCTGCGGCGCAGGCATGGCGCCGCCGAATGCGTCGGCCTGACGCTGAGCGAGGAACAGCTCGCCTATATCGAGCAATCGGGCGATCCCGGCATCGGCGCGGTCCTTTCCAACTGGCACGACTATCGTCCCGACAGGCCGTTCGATGCGATCATCTCCGTCGGCGCGTTCGAGCATTTCGCCCATCCGCAGCAGAGCGTGGACGAGCGCCGCGGCGTGTACCGCGAATTCTTCCAGGCCTGCCGCGACTGGATGGAAGGGAAGGGCCGTCTGTCGCTCCAGACCATCGCCTATGGCAGGATGTCGCCGGAGGACGCCAATCCCTTCATTGCGAACGAGATCTTCCCGGCGGCGGAACTGCCGACGCTGGAGGACATCGTGGTCGCCTGCAAGGGTCTGTTCCGCGTCGAGCGGCTGCGCGACGACGGGCTGGACTATGCGCGCACCTGCGAGATGTGGAGTAACCGGCTGCGCGGCGCGGTCCGCAGCGGGGTGGTGGATCCGGCCATCCATCCGGTCGAGAAATATTCCCGTTATCTGCGCATGTCGGCCGCCGGTTTCCGCATGCGGAAGATCGGCCTGCTCCGGATAGCCTTCGCGACGGAATGACCAGAATATCCCGGCCAGCGGGCGGAATCGCCTGGCGACCGGGACCATGCGGCATCAAAGGACTGGGCGTTTTCGCTCCATGTGAAAAGGCTCCAAAGCATCGGGTTCGCAAAAAAGATGCAGATAGACTTCAGCCGGTCGATCGTCGACATCGTACTGGACCATGGGAACAGCGTCCCGGACCGGCCGGCGCTGATATTCGACCAGGGCGACGGTCCGCAGAGCAGCCTGACCTATGCGCAGGTGGCGGCGCAGGTCGGGCAGCTTGCCGGCGCCATGGCGGCACGGGGGTTGGCGGCGGGGGGGTTGGCGGCGGGGGGGCTGGCCGGTCCCCGGATCGCCCTCCTCTTCTCGGCGGGGACCGACTTCGCGCTCGCGCTGCTTGCCTGCCTCGCGGTCGGCGGCGTCGCCATTCCGCTCGCCCCGGTCGGCCGGCGCAAAGCGCGGCTTCGGAATATCCTGAACATGCTGGACGACATCCGGCCCGACTGCATCCTGCTGGACGACGGCATGGCCGGCCTGTTCGGGGAGGAACTGTCCGCCGCCCTGTCCGCCGGCCCGGTGCGCTATCTGGAATTTGCCGCGCTCGCGGCGGAATCGCACGCCTTCTCGCCGCTGGCGCTCGCGCCGGACCGGCTCGCCGTGCTCCAGTTCACCTCCGGCACAACGTCGAACCCGAAGGGGGTGATGATCAGCCATGGCAACATCATCGCCAATGAGACGATGATCCGCGCCGCCTTCGGCCACGACCGGGATTCCCATTTCGTCGGCTGGGTGCCGCATTATCACGATCAGGGGCTGTTCGGGAACATCCTGCAACCGCTGTTCCTGGGCTCGACCTGCGTGATCACCTCGCCCGCCGCGTTCATCAACAGGCCAATGTCCTGGCTGCAACTCATTTCCCGTTATCGCGCGCATACCAGCGGCGGGCCCAATTTCGGCTACGACCTCTGCGTCGACCATGCCACGCGGCGGGGCATGCCGGACGGTCTCGACCTGTCGGGCTGGCGCGTCGCGTTCAACGGGGCGGAGCGGGTGCGGCCCGCCACGCTCGACCGCTTTGCCGAATGCTTTGCCGATGCCGGTTTCGACAGGCGCGCCTTCCTGCCCTGCTATGGACTGGCTGAATCCACCCTCGTGACCATCGCGGTTCCGCCCCGGAGCGACCCCATCGTCAAGAGCTACGACAGCCGCGCTCTCGCGGCAGGTCGGGCGGTGGAGAGCGCCGGCGGGGACGCCGTGCTGGACCTCGCCTGCTGCGGCCCCGCCATGGCCGGGGCGGAGGCGCGGATCGTCGATCCCGAAACCGGCGAGGCGCTGCCCGATGGCGCGGTGGGCGAAATCTGGCTGCGCGGCCCGCACATCACCGCCGGCTATATCGACAATCCCGCCGCGACGGAGGCGAGCTTCGGCCGGCTGGACGAAGGCGGGCCGTTCCTGCGCACCGGCGATCTCGGCTTTTCCACGGCCGATGGATTTTTCATCGTCAGCCGCCTCAAGGACCTGATCATCGTCCGGGGCCGCAACCATGCGCCTAGCGATGTCGAGCAGATCTGGTCGGAACTTTCCGGCACGGTGGGACAGGCAAGCGCCGCCGCCGTGGAGATCGAGATGGGCGATGCGCAGCATATCGTCCTGATCGCGGAGATGAAGCGCGACGACGCCCGGTCCCTGTCGGACGAGAAACTCCAGGACCTTGCCGCCCGGCTGCGCGCCACGGCCATGGAGCGGCTGGAACTGGCCATCACCGATCTGGTGATGGTGCCCGCCAGCGCGATCCCCCGCACGACCAGCGGCAAGGTGCAGCGCAAGCAGGCCGGCAGGATGCTGATGGACGGGGAATTGACGGTGCTGGGCATGGCGGGACCGCTGGCGCAGGCGTTCGCGCCGTCCGGGCAAAGGGCATCCGCCTGAGTTCGTCCTGACAGGGTGGAACGCGGTTCGACCCGACAGGCGAAACCCTGAGGGCCGGGATCGGCCGGCGTCCGCCCGACCGTCTCCCACATCGGCATCCGCGCGAAGGCGCGACCTGCGCCCGATTGAACGCGGCGCTCTGGCTGACGGTCGGCACAGCCGAAGGTCGTCGCGGCGATGGCTGCGCCGTTCGCCCGCGCCAGGTCCGACTCGTTCCTTGATGCCCTGGCCCCGGAAGCGTAAATTGCATGCCGGTCGGGGGCGTGGCCGCCGAAGCGGAGAGGATGGACCGATGATTCGCCTGTCATTGCCGATGCGCTCTGCCATCCCCCTGCTGCTGGCGGCGAGCGCCGGTCCCGCCCTTGCCCAATCGACGATCCTTCCCGAAGGCATGGCCATCCAACTGGAAACCCGGCAGGAGATTTCCTCCAAATCCGCCCGCGTCGGCGACAGGATCGAACTGGCCGTGGCCAAGCCGGTGACGATCGGCGGCGTGAC
The DNA here is from genome assembly GCF_002894065.1 of Sphingobium sp. SA916. Taxonomy (NCBI): domain Bacteria; kingdom Pseudomonadati; phylum Pseudomonadota; class Alphaproteobacteria; order Sphingomonadales; family Sphingobiaceae; genus Sphingobium; species Sphingobium sp. SA916. Next base: position 1,521 of record NZ_LXYF01000072.1, on the reverse strand, counting down.
GCTCATCCCCGCCGGCAGCCCGGCGGTGGGGGAAGTGAGCCGCGTCAGGGACAATGGCCTGCTCGGCCGATCGGGCAAGCTCGACATCAAGGTCAGCACGGTCAGGGCGGGCGGGATGGACGTGCCGGTGCGCGGCCAGCGCAATTCCCAGGGCAAGTCCGGCACCCTGGGCGCGGTGGGCGCGGGCATCGTCTTCCTGCCGCTGGCGGTGATCGTCCGCGGAAAGGACGTCAAGCTGCCCGCCGGCACGCTGTTCGAGGTCTATGTCGACAAGGAGGTTTCCCTGGGATCGGGCGTGGCTCCGGGCGGCCCGGCCGCCGCCACTCCGGCCGAAAGCCGCGACATGCCCGGCAGCATAAGGACCGTCGATCCCAATCAGGCGCTGGGTTCCTGAAGCCCGTCTCGGCAGCGGTCAGCCCTCGCCCTCCGGCCCCAGCCGCAGCGCGCTCGCCTGCTCGAAAATGGCGGCGATCACCGGATCATTGTCCGAAATACGCTTGGCCACATGGAACTCAATGGGCGACAGGGCCGGCATGCCCTCCAGTTTCACGAGGGCTCCGCTCATCAGGTCGGCGCGGGCCATGGGTTCCGGGAAGATGCCGATCCCGCCACCCGCCTTGGCGATGTCGATCATCATCCGCGCATTGTTGCACAGGTTGAGCGATTTACGGGCGATCTGCGAAGCGGCGATCGCGTCGCGCATCCGCCCATAGATCGGGGAATGGCTGGCCAGCGACCAGATCGGAATGGTGCGGTCCCCCGCATCGCCGTGGAATGACGCGGCAATGGCGGGACTGGCGAGCCAGACCAGGCTCACCCCGCCGATGGGATGCGACTGGAGCGCCGGATGCGCGATGGGCCCGGCCGCGAAGGAAATATCGGCGCGCCCGACCAGCAATTGCTGGATCAGGTTGGCGGTCAGGTCGATTTCCAGTTCCAGGCTGACATGCGGCATCGCCCCCTTCAATTGCGACACGAAGTCCGGAAGGCAGCTTGCCGCGGCGATTTCGCCTGCGCCGATGCGGACCACGCCGCTCGCTTCCGCCAATCCGCCGCAGCGCAGCAGCATGCTCTGCAGATCGCTCCAGAGAGGCCCGCAATCGCGCACCAGTTGCCGCCCGGCGGGGGTGAAGGACATGGTCCGGCCTTCGCGGCGGAACAGGCGGGCGCCCAGATGGCTCTCCAGTTCCCTTACCCGCGCCGAAATTGCCGGCTGGGTGGTGTTCAACCGCTCCGCCGCCGCAGCGAATGTGCCGAGCCGGTCGATCCAGAGCAGGGTTTCCAGATGGAAGAGGCCAATGCGATTAATAGACATGGCTTTTGGCTAAAGCAAAAAACAAATCATTAGAAATGATAGTTGGCCTCCGCCAGAATGGCGATCCGAAGGAGAGGCATGCTTATGGTCAAAAAGCTTTATTCGGATGCGGCGAGTGCGTTGGAGGGTTTGCTGTTCGACGGCATGCATCTGTGCGCTGGCGGGTTCGGTCTGTGCGGGATACCCGAGCGGCTGATCGATGCGAT